>NZ_JBSVWN010000006.1:0-159154 GCF_054071325.1 Pseudomonas sp. SDO5215_S409
GACGCGGAGCGTCACCGGAGGCATTCCCACGCGGAGCGTGGGAACGAGTAGGAGATTCAGATAACCACTTGATCGGGTGCGAGGCTCAGCTCACGCGAGCACTCAGGATTCTAGCTACTCAGGCCAACCCACACTCCACCAGCAGGGCCTCCAGGCCCAGCAGGTCGGGGACTTTCGCCACGTGTTCGCCCACCTGCACCGCCGCCAGTTCCAGTGCGCACAGCGGTACGTCCACGTAACTCAGTTGGTTATCGAGTTTGTAGGAGCGCGGAATGCCCTGGATCACCAGGGCGATGAACTTCAAGGTCGGTCGCCCGCCCAGGGCGTTCAGCACCACGATCCTGGCCCGCTCGCCCACCACGCTTGGCCCGCCGCACACAGCCTCAAAGCTGATCAGCGGCAGTTGCCGGTCCCGCCAGGTCACTTGCCGCAAGTACCACGACGGCGCATCGCTGGCCGGTTCGCCGCGTTGAAAGTCGATCAGTTCAGCCACGGCCACGTTGGGCAGCAGCAGTTGGCGGTCGGACAGCGGCAACATCAAGCCGGTGAGTTGGCTGGCTCGGTGGTCAAACATGGGGCTTGCTCCAATAGGCGATGCTGTCGAGCAGCACCGACTCCTGATACGGCTTGCCGAGGTAGTCGTTGACCCCAATGGCCATCGCCCGGTCGCGGTGTTTTTGCCCGGTGCGCGAGGTGATCATGATGATCGGCAGCCGCCGCAGCCGCGGGTCGTTACGGATATGGATGGCCACTTCAAAACCGTCCATGCGCGGCATTTCGATGTCCAGCAGCATCAGGTCCGGGGTGTGTTCTTCAAGCACGCTCAACGCGTCGATGCCATCTTTGGCCGTGAGCACATTCATGCCGTTGCGCTCCAGCAAGCGGCTGGTGACTTTGCGCACGGTGACCGAATCGTCCACCACCAACACCAGCAACGGGCGCTTTTTGCGCGGTTCGTTGACGGCGATGTGCGTGTCGCTCGCCGCCTTCGGCAGCGCCGGTGGCAGCGCCCGGATAGGCGCCAGCACGTCGATGATCAGCACCACCCGGCCATCGCCCAGGATGGTCGCGCCCGACAACCCCTGCACCGCTGCAAATTGCGGCCCCAGGCCTTTCACCACGATTTCACGGGTGCCGTCCATGCCGTCCACCTGGATGGCCACGCTGCGCTCGTTGCACTGCACCAGCAACACCGGCACCGGCTGGACCTGGCCGAGCAGCGTGGGCCGCGCCACGGTACGCAGCAGTTCGCCCAGGTAATACAGCTCATAACGCTGACCGGCATAGACATAATGCGGCGGGTCTTGCTGGTAGTAGTTTTCCAGCTCGGTGGGCAGCACCCGCACCAGGCCCTCGATGGTGTTGAGCGGGATCGCGTATTGCTCGTCCGCGCACTGCACCATCAAGGCACGGTTGACCGACACGGTGAACGGCAAGCGGATGCGAAAGTGCACGCCCTCCCCCGGCTTGGAGTCGATGACCATCGACCCGCCGAGCTGGCGCACTTCTTCGTGCACCACGTCCATGCCTACGCCTCGCCCGGAGATCTGGGTGATTTTCTCGGCGGTGGAAAACCCCGGTTGCAGGATGAACTGCAGCACGTCGCGGTCGCTGATGTCGGACGCAGGGTCGAGCAAACCGCGCTTGATCGCCTTGCGTCGCACGGCTTCAAGTGGCACACCGGCACCGTCGTCGCGCATATCGAAAACGATGTCGCCGCCTTCGTGGGTCAGGTCCAGCGTGATGCGGCCCTTTTCCGGCTTGCCTGCCAGCAGGCGCACATCGCGGGCTTCCAGGCCGTGGTCGACAGCGTTGCGCAGCATGTGCTCCAGCGGCGCCACCATGCGTTCCAGCACGTTGCGGTCCATCTCGCCTTCGGCGTTGCCGACCACGAATTCCACGTCCTTGCCCAACTCGCCCGCCACCTGGCGCACGATGCGTTTGAGGCGCGGCAGCATGCGCTCGAACGGCACCATGCGCGTGCGCATCAGGCCTTCTTGCAATTCGGTGTTGATGCGCGCCTGTTGCTGCAACAGGCGATGGGCGTCGGCGTTGCGCTGATCGAGGGTTTCCTTGAGGTCGAGCAAGTCGGAGGCCGACTCGGACAAGGCTCGGGACAGCTGTTGCAGTTGGGAATGGCGGTCCATTTCCAGTGGGTCGAATTCTTCGTAGCCCAGGCGCTCGGCTTCGGCCTGGCGGCTGAGGATGCGGCCCTGGGTTTCGGTGTCGAGACGGCGCAGTTGGTCGCGCATGCGCTCGATGGTGGTTTCCACTTCGTTCAAGGCCACTTGGGCATCGTTGACCTGCTGCTCGATGCGCCCCCGGAAGATCGAGGTTTCACCGGCCAAATTGACCAGGTCATCGAGCAGTTCAGCAGAAATTTTCACCATGTCGGCCGCCGGGTCGTTCACCGGCGCCGCATCGGTCTTGCCAGTGGGCGCCACCGGTGCCGCCTGGGTTTCAGCCGGGCGCACCAGGCTTTTGATGCGCTCGATCAGCCGTTCCACCGACCCCACCGGCTGCCCCGCCGCGACCGCGTCGATCATCTGCGCCAGGCGGTCGTGGCAGCCTTGCAGCAAGGCGAACAACTCGGCAGACGGCGCCAGCAAACCTGCCGACAAGCCTTCGTACAGAAACTCCAGCTCATGGGCCAAGTCCCCAATGGGCCCGATCTCGACCATGCGCGCACCGCCCTTGAGGGTGTGCAAGTCGCGCAGCAGGGTTTCGACTTCCTGGCGACTTTTCGGCTCGGCCTGCCAGCGCGAGAGCGCAGCGCCGGAGCTGTCGAGGATGTCGGCGGCTTCCTCGAGGAAGATGTCCAACAACTCCGGGTCGTTGCCCGACGGCTCGGGCACCGCCGCCGGCGCCACGGGCCCGCTGTGCTGGCGCCACGCGCGCAGTTTGCCGACCCAGGGGCTGGCATCGCCCAGTGCCTGTTGCTGTTGCAATTGCTCCAGTTGCAGCGACAGGTGCTCATGGCTGGCCATCAGCAACTGAGCCAGCTCGACGGAGTAGCTGTAGCGCCGGTCTACCAGGCCTTCGTAAAGGTTTTCGAGCTCCAACGCGAGGTCGCCCACCGGGCCGATTTCAGCCATGCGCGCGCCGCCCTTGAGGGTGTGCAGGTCGCGCTGCAACGAGGTCAGCGGCGCCACGCTTTCGGGCTCCAGCAGCCAGCGCTTGAGGGACTGCCCGGCGCTGTCGAGGAGGTCCACGGCCTCTTCCAGAAAGATTTCGACGATCTCGTCGTCCATCGCCACGCCCTGCTCCAACTGCGCCGTGGCGGCGCCCAGTTCGGCGATGCTCAGCGCCCGGCTGCCGTCGCTTTTGATCAGGCCGGTGGCGGACGGATCGAGGCTTTCATCGAGCAGTTCACGCAGCGCCTGCACCCGCGCCGGGGCAGCGCTGACCTCCTGACCGGCGGCCAGTTGGTCGAGCATGTTGATCAGCGCTTCGTGGGCCTGCTCGGCCTCGTGAAAAAACCGCTCGCTGACCGCCAGGCTGCTTTCTTCGACGGCGCCGTAGAGGTCGAGCAAGGCTTCGCACAAGGCGTCCATCGCGTACAGGTCGGCCAGGTGCGCGCCTTCGCCCAGGGTGGTCAATTCGTCCAGCAGCGCCGTCAGTTCCTGACGCTCGCCGGGGTGGTGTTGCCAGCGGCGCAGCAGGTTTTCGGCGTCGAGCAGGATGTCCATGCCCTGGGCCAGGAAATTGGTGATCAGTTGCGGGTCCCGCTTTACGTGCAGGCCGCTGGGGGCGCTGAGCAGTGCTTCGAGCTGGCGTTGCAACACGCTGTGCGTGCGCTCGATCAGCGCCGCTGCGCCAGGGATGCTGGCGTGCGGGTCCGTGCCGAGTTGGCGCACGCCCTGCTGGAACAGCGCTTCGGCTTCCAGCAGCAATTCGATTTCGTCCAGGTCCAGCGCCAGGCAGTGGGCTTTGTATTCGCGGGTGAGCTGGTCCAGCGCGCGCGCCAGTTCGGCAATGGGCAGCACGCCGGCCATAAAGGCGCTGCCCTTGAGCGTGTGCACGGCGCGTTGCAACTCGTCGCTGACGTGCAGCGGCAAGTGTTCGGCGGCCTGCACCAGAAAATGGTTGAGGCTGTCGAGGTGGCTTTGCGCTTCGTTACGGAAGATCTCCAGCAACTGCGGGTCGAGGGCCACGGGGTCTGCAACGGTGCCGCTGGCCAGGGCGTGGGCGCGGGCGGCAAGGGCGTCGACGTCGTCGCGCTGGCGTTGGGCATTGGCGGCAAAATCGGCGATCAGGTCGGGCAGCAACGCCACCGCCTCATCCAGCACGGCGAGCCCATCGGGCCCGGGTTTGACGCTGCGCTCCAGCACGCGGTTGAGCAGGTTTTCGACCGCCCACGCCAGCTCCGCCAGCACCTGCGCACGCACCATGCGCCCGCTGCCTTTTAGGGTATGAAAGGCGCGGCGCAGCTCGCCCAGGGCGGCCTTGTCTTCCAGGCTCGCCGCGCCACCGGGCAGGTAGCGGTGCAGCACGTCGAGGACTTCGGCGGTTTCTTCAAGGAACACGTCACGCAGTTCGTCGTCCACCGGCGCCTGGTCGGCCGCAGGCGGCAGCAGGCTGCCGGGGCGCTGTTGCGCGGGCGGGTTCAGGCGCGGAGTGGGATCGGCCAGCACCTGTGCCAGGGCGGGCTGCGGGGCCTCGCTGATGGACAGCGCCTGGCGCCACGGTTTTTCTGTTGGCAGATACCCCAGCGCCGCCAGCCCGCGGGCGGCCACGTCCAGCACGCGTTCGCCGGGGGCGTCGGGGTCTTGCAGCATGCGCTCCAAGTAGTACTCGAGGCTCATCAGCACGTCGGCAAAATGCCCCAACTGCGCCTCGTCGGGCGCGGTTTCGCTGGCCATCAGGGTTTCATCGACGTAATCGGTGCAGCCGCGCATCAGCCGGGCCGCGCGCGGCAGCGGGATCATCGCCAGTGCGCCGCGCACCTGGGTCAGCAATTCGGGCAGCGATTCCAGGCGCTGGCGGTCCCAATCGGCTTCCAGGCAGTCGATCACCAGCTCTTTGGCCTGGGCCAGGCACTGACAGGACTCGCGGATGACCAACTGGTGGATCTGCGTCAGGTCGGTGGTGGGCAGGCGGCTTTCTTCGCGGCCTTCCGGCTCCACGGGGCCGACCATCCCGGCCAGCGTGGACTCGACGTACAGCAGCGCCCCGGCCACGTCCATCAATACGGCGTCGTCGGGCGCACGCTGGCCTTGCACCAGGCTCAGCACCACCGCCAGTTGGTCGATGATGACTTTGCGCGGCTGGCCAAACCCCAACACCGCCAGGGTGTCGGCGATTTGCCGCAGGGGCGCCAGCAGGGCGTCGAGGTCCTGGGTGTGTTGGCGGTCGCTGCGCACGAACAGGTCCAGGCGTTCCTTGACCCGCACCAACTCTTCGCACAGCGCGCCCAGCACCGAGCCCATCGCGTCACGCCCGGGGCTGGTCAGGTGGGCCCGTTCGGCGTCCACCACCGCGCTGTCCGGCAGGGCTTCGTCGAGGCCGTAACGCTCCTTGAGGCTTTGCATGCGCGGCGTAGGCCGGGTGACTTTGGCGATGTAGAACAACAGGCTCTTGAGCAGTTGGTCGGGCGCCGGGCTGTTGATACCCTCGATGCCCTGGGCGAGCAGGCGCTTGAGGACCTTGTCGCAGGCCTTGAGCAGGCTGCGCAGCGCCGGGCTGTTGGCGACCACGCCGGTGAGCATGCCCTCGACCAGCGCCGAGGTGACTTGCCACAACGGCAGCAGCGGCGCGCCCTGGCACAGGGCTTCGAGACGGGCGAACACACGGGCCAGGTCGTCGAGGTTTGTGGGGCCATGGTCTTCGCGCAGCAAGCCCGCCAGGGCCTGTTGCAACATAAGCCGCCACTCACGCAGTTGGCCGGGCAGGTCGGCGGGTGCCCGTTGCGCCAGGACCGCCTCGGGCAGCGGCGCAATCACCAGCAGTTGCGGGCTGAACAGGCTGGTTTCCGAGAGCAGGCTGTCGCCGCGCACGCTGCGCAAATCGTTGAGCAGCGGCAACACCACCAACGGCAGGTCGCGCCGGGCGCTGCGCACGCGGTCCAGGTACAGCGGCAATTGCACCAGCGCCTGTTGCAGCAGGCGGATCCCTTCGTCACGCCCGCTCACGCGGCCCGCTTGCAGGGCCTGGGCAAGTGCCTCCATCTCTTCGGCGAACAGGGCGGCGCCGTAGAACTCGATCATTTGCAGGCTGCCGTGCACCTGGTGGATACCCTCCAGGCACGCGGCGATGGCCTCCTCGCCTGCCGCATGGGTATAGGCGTCCAGCGCCGAACGGGCCTGCTTCAGGGTTTCGGCAATCTCGCCCTTGACCCATTCGAGGGCCACGTAGTCGTGCCGGTCAACCATAACTGCTCCCGTCAGAATTCTTGCGTTGCGGTGGTGCTAAACACACTGGCGATCACGTGTGGATGGGGTTGCAAAGACACGTCAATCCTCGGCCTGCGCGGCGGGCGGCAGGGTGAAACCGGAAACGGAGCGGCGCAGCTGGCTGGCCATTTTCGCCAGGTTGCCGATGCTGTCCGCCGTGGCGGTGGAGCCCGACGAGGTCTGGCTGGTGATCTGCTGGATCACGTTCATGGTCAGGGAAATCTGCCCTGCCGATAAGGTCTGTTCCTGCGCCGCATTGGAGATGCGCTGAATCAGGTCGGCCAGGGTCTGCGACACGCCTTCGATCTCTTCGAGCGCCACCCCGGCGTCGTGCGCCAGGCGCGCGCCGCGCACCACTTCGGTGGTGGTCTGCTCCATGGAAATGACCGCTTCGTTGGTGTCGGTC
Source organism: Pseudomonas sp. SDO5215_S409 (assembly GCF_054071325.1). NCBI lineage: Bacteria > Pseudomonadati > Pseudomonadota > Gammaproteobacteria > Pseudomonadales > Pseudomonadaceae > Pseudomonas > Pseudomonas sp. SDO5215_S409. The sequence goes on from NZ_JBSVWN010000006.1 coordinate 6,799, forward strand.
TGAATGGCGCGCACCAGGTTTTCGATCTGCCGGGTGGCCGCCGACGAGCGTTCGGCCAGGCGCTGCACTTCGTCCGCCACCACCGCAAAACCGCGCCCGGCGTCACCCGCCATGCTGGCCTGGATGGCCGCGTTGAGGGCCAGGATGTTGGTCTGGTCAGCGATGTCGTCGATCAGGCTGACAATGTCGCCGATCTCTTGCGACGACTCGCCCAGGCGTTTGATGCGCTTGGCGGTGTCCTGGATCTGTTCGCGAATGTTGTCCATGCCGTGGATGGTGTTGTGCACCACCTCGTTGCCCTTGTTGGCAATGGCCACCGAACGCTCGGCCACGGCCGTGGACTCGGCGGCGTTGGCCGACACCTGGTCGATGGACTGGGCCATCTGGTTGATGGCGGTGGACGCTTCGGCGATTTGCTGGGCCTGATGCTCGGAGGCCTGCGCCAGATGCATGGCGGTGGCCTGGGTGTCTTGCACCGCGCCCGCCACTTGGCCCGCGGTGAGGTTGATGGTGGCCACCAGGTCGCGCAGTTGGTCCACCGAATAGTTGATGGAGTCGGCGATGGTGCCGGTGAAGTCTTCGGTGACCGAGGCGGTGACGGTCAGGTCGCCGTCGGCCAGGTCTTCGATTTCGTCCAGCAGGCGCATGATCGCGTTCTGGTTGCGCTCGTTTTTTTCGGCGGTTTCGCGCAGCTGGCGGTTGGTTTCGCGCACCATCACCAGGCCAATCAGGATGATCGAGGCCAGCGCCAGCAGGCCCAGGACGTAGCCGCCGATGGTGTCGAAATTGCGCTCGCCCGCCAGGTTTTCAAAGCCGGTGGCCAGGTGCGAGGCTTCGTCCAGCAGGGTCTGCGACAGGCTGAAAATATTGCCCGCCGAGGCCCGCACCTGGAACAGTTGCGGGGAGGTTTCGAGGATTTCATCCACGGAGCCAGACACAAACTCGAACAACTCGGCGATGTCTGCCAGCCGCGCCCGGGCGTCGCGGTCTTCGACCTGGGTGATGCGCAGCCCGGCGTTGCCCTGGAGCATGCCATTGAGCACCTGGCCAAAGCGGTTAGCGTCGCGGCCAAAGGCATCGGCGGCCTGGGCGGCGCTTTCGTCGCCCGCCAGCACCGTGTTGACCGCGCCCAGAATGCGCTCGGCCAACAGCGACTGGCGCTGGGCCAACGCCACTTGGCTGGCGGGGGCGCCGCGTTGCAGCAGGATGTCGACGACTTTTTCCGACTCCATCTGCAATTGCGGCACGGTTTCGGCCAGGGTCGCGGCCACCTGGTGCAGCGACAGTACCGTCTGCTCGCTGGCCAGGATCGCGTCGGTGTTTTTCAGCAGCGCTTCCCAGTCGGTCTGTACGGCGCGCATTTCGGCGTGCACGGTCACGGGCGCTGCGGGCAGGCCGGTGGCCGTGTCGCCTTTTTTCAGGTAGCCCCAGCGCAGGGCGAAGTCGTTGCGCGCATCGGCCAGCAACTTGAACGCGGCAGCCTTGCCCGCGGCGGCTTCGGTGGCGTTCTTGGCGATGCGCTGGGACAGCACGCGCAGCTCACCGGCATGGCCGATGTACTGTTTGTCGTAGGTGGACTGGGTGTTCAGGTACGCGAAGTTGGCGAACAGCAGCATGATGAACACGATCAGTGCAATAAACAGCACGATGATCTGTGCGCGGCTGCGGGAAGCTTCCTGGGGTTTGGGCGGCGTGACGGTGCTCATGCGGTGACATCCATGAACCCTGGCGCCTGGGCCAGGGCGAAGGGGCTGAAGACCTGCCACGGCTGGGCGCCGTCGAAGCGGCCCTGAATAAACGGCGTGCCGTCGGCGGGGGGCGTCATCAAGGCGTCTTGTGCGAAGTGCTGCATGCCCACCACCTCATCCACCAGCAGGCCGATAAAGATATCGTCGACCTCCACCACCAGCACCCGGCGCTGGCGGTACACGGCCGAAAACAGCGGGTAGCCCAGAAACCCGCCCAGGTCCATCACCGGCAGCAGGCGGCCGCGCAGGTTGGCCACGCCTTTGACCCACGGCTTGACGCCGGGCATCAGGGTGCAACGCGGCTCGTGCAGCACTTCGGCGACTTCGCCCATGGGCGCCACGTACCAGTGCTCGCCCAGGCGAAAGCCGATGCCGCTCCAGCCCTGTTGCCGGGTTTCCTGGGACGGCAGATCAGCGGCCAGCAGGCGGCAGCGGCGGTCGATGTCCAGCAGCAGTTCGAACGCGGTTAACGACTCGGTCATGGCAACGCGCCTTTAGCCGGCCAGCACCGAGTCGAGGGTCTTGATCAGGGTTTCTTCGTCCACAGGCTTGGTCAGGTAGTCACGCGCGCCCTGGCGGGTGCCCCAGACCTTGTCGGTTTCCTGGTCTTTGGTGGTGATGATGATCACCGGGATGTGGCTGGTTTCGGCGTCTTTGGTCAACTGGCGCGTGGCCTGGAAGCCGTTGAGGCCGGGCATGACGATGTCCATCAGCACCGCGTCGGGTTTTTCCTGGCGGGCCAGGGCCACGCCATCACCGCCGTTGACGGCCTTGAGAACCTGGTGACCGTGCTTTTCGAGCATCTCGGTCAGTTTGTACATTTCAGTCGGCGAATCGTCGACGATCAAAACACGTGCCATGGTTTTCCCCACTGGTGTTGGTAGACGCGCCCTCGTGAGGCGCTGTCAGAGTGCTTGTTCTACTGTGGCGAAGCCCGGTACACAGGCCTTGATCGCACTCAGCAGTTCTTCCTTGCTGAACGGCTTGGTCAAAAATTGATCAACACCGACGATGCGCCCCTTGGCCTTGTCGAACAGGCCGTCCCTTGAGGACAGCATGATCACCGGAATCGCCTTGAACGCCGGGTTGTTCTTGATCAGGGCGCAGGTCTGGTAGCCATCCAGGCGCGGCATCATGATGTCGACAAAAATGATCTGCGGGTGATGGTCCACGATCCTGGCCAGCGCATCAAAACCGTCGAGGGCCGTGATGACCTCGCAACCGGTGTGCTTGAGCAGTGTTTCGGCGGTGCGGCGGATCGTTTTCGAGTCGTCGATCACCATCACTTTCAAGGCGTTGGAATGCTGTTCCATGTCTGCTCTGCCATCGCCACAGCGAATCGGTTTGCGGTGTGTGTTGCCCGGTGTACGGCAAAAGCCCTGACGGGCAAGGGCCGAAGCGTCATGGGAGCCTTTTTAGCACAGTCTGCGCAAAATTCATCGTGGGATAAGTGCACGGCCGGCTCGATGCCCGAGAAAAACCAAGAACTTTCCTAACTCATTTAGCAACTTTTCCTACAGATAACAAAGGCACTCCCCCGGTAGCGTCCGTGCATTCGCGAAGGCACGAGCAAGGGAGCTGCATGAGTGGCCAAGTCCCCAAACCGGCGTTACCCAACTTGAACCGTAACCGGCATGAAAACGCCGCCGAGCCTGTGGACCTGCATGCCCTGCATTGGGCGCAATACCCCACGCTGGCCGGGCCCGCGCCAACACGCGCCGCAACGCCGGGCTGCGTGTTCGCCAAAAGTTGCGCGCTGCCCGATGGCGTGATCAACCACAACAACCCGGGCGGTTTCGTACCCGTTGAACAACTTGATGCCTACGGGGCGTGGGCCGTGCTGGGCACAGGCGGCGCCATTACCGCCGAAGGCACCGGGCTGCAATGGGTCGGCGGGTCGACGACGGCACGCGCACTGGGCAGTTGCCTCGGCGGTTCGCTGGCGTTGCGCCTGGTGGGCGCGAACGCCGTGATGGCGGCAGGCGCCGCGGTGGGCACGGTGGCGCTGGTCATGCCTAACCCCGCCCTGACGCCCGACAGCGCCTTTTACACCCACGACCAATACGCGGCGCTGCAACTGGGCCGCACGCGTGTACGGGTCAACGTAAAAAGCCTGCCCGGCGGCGCAGTCGATGCGTACGGGTTCTACACCGGCAGCAAACGGGAGTGGGAAAACGTCCCGGTCATCAAGGCCGCGAAAGACGGTGAACGCTATGTTGCCGACATCGGCCATGGGATCGGCCTGGTCTGGACACCCGCGCAAAACCCGGAGGGTGTACTGGGTATCCCGGCGCTGGAAGGGGCGCAGCCATTGCGCACCGTGTGGGTGTACCCGCCGACGCCGCAGGCGCAGACCGCGCTTGAGAACCCTGCGCACCCGCCTGAGTTTCAGGACGCGATCGTGTGGTTCCCGGCGGATGCGGGGATTGAGCCGATTTATGTGGTGCTGAGTACGCAGTTGGAGAAGAACAAGGCCGCGGGAGCGGCGTTTGAGGAGGATAACTATCCAGAGTTTTCAGAGGATAAAAAAGTTTCAGCCCAACAGGTCACACTCAAGACCAGAAGCGGCGTTAAAGTCCGGCTGGATATGATCGGCAAAACCTCAGATGGCGACATCGTAACCAACTGAAAGGGAGCACATCATGTCGGTAACCGATCCCAACGTGATTGATATGTGGGGCATCCCAACGTGGGATGACAACACCATTGTTCTGGCCATCTCTGACCATCTCGGGTGGCACGACGCGACAGAGCAAGGCGAGCACCTGTTGATGCTCCAAGCAAAAATCAATGCTTACGTTGCATTTATTGAAAGCGGCGAAATGGGTACTGAAATTCCAGAGGCCCTTGGTAAAAGTCCAGTCATCCAAGTGCTGGGGCTTCATGAGCTATCAGAACAGGGCGAGCTTTTTATTGATCGCGCTGCAAAAGTGCTTGAGCAAATTGATATTGGGCTGGAGTTCATCTTCAAAGGCGACCGGAAAAAGTACGACACGCCGTAATGTTTGAAAAACCGCACTCTCTCGTGCGTTGAATGCAAATCATCAGGCACCGCACCGCTCACTCGAAACCAGAAAATGGCGTTCCCGGAAACCGAAGAAAGTGGCGCCGTCGTGGTCGGCAAAGGAAAACCCAGCTTCCCCGGTGGCACTGTCATTGCGCCCACTAAAGTCCAAATAGTGCGGCCCAAGCCTTAAAAGAGGTAAAAATGCCTATCACAAATCCGAAAGCAATTGATTTCTGGGCGATTCCCCACTGGGAGCCCGAAAACATAATCCTCGCGATCACCGACCACCTTGAATGGGGCAACGCGGTCGAACAGGGCGAGCATTTATTGATGCTTCAGGAAAAAATCAATTTATACATCGCGTTTGTTGAAAGCGGTGAAATGCTCACCAAAATTCCCGCAGCCTTGGATAAGCAGCCCATCATCCGGGTCTTTGGTTTGCACGAGTTACCGGAACAAGGTGAGCGCTTTGTTAATCAGGTGACACAAGCACTGGAAGCAGTAGGTATCGGGTTCGAATTCGTCCTGCATGTAAAATGAAAAAACACGACAGGTCAGCCGCCGACCTGGCACCCGCCCCCACCCGACAACGCTTTCCCCCTTGACCCCAACCCCCACCAGCGCCACTCTGACGCCACTTTTACGCGCCCCCATTTGCCAGAGGAAATCCCCCATGAGCGTTCGTGTCGGCATTGTCATGGACCCCATCGCCCACATCTCCTACAAAAAGGACAGCTCGCTGGCCATGTTGCTCGCCGCCCAGGCCCGTGGCTGGACGTTGTTCTACATGGAGCAGCGCGACCTGTACCAGGGCGACGGCCAGGCGCGCGCGCGGATGCGCCCGCTGCAGGTGTTCGCCAACCCGGACAAGTGGTTTGAGCTGCAAGACGAGGTCGATCGCCCGCTGGCCGACCTGGACGTGATCCTGATGCGCAAGGATCCGCCGTTCGACATGGAATTCGTCTACACCACCTACCTGCTGGAGCAGGCCGAAACCGCCGGTGTGTTGATCGTCAACAAGCCGCAGAGCCTGCGCGACTGCAATGAAAAGCTGTTCGCCACCCTTTTCCCACAGTGCACGCCGCCAACGGTTGTCAGCCGCCGCGCCGATGTACTGCGTGAATTTGCCGCCAAGCACGGCGACGTCATCCTCAAGCCGCTGGACGGCATGGGCGGCACGTCGATCTTCCGTCACCGCGCTGGCGACCCGAACCTGTCGGTGATCCTGGAAACCCTGACCGCACTGGGCACGCAGCAGATCATGGGCCAGGCCTATATCCCGGCGATCAAGGACGGCGACAAGCGCATCCTGATGATCGACGGCGAGCCGGTGCCTTACTGCCTGGCCCGCATTCCGGCAGCGGGCGAAACCCGCGGCAACCTGGCAGCCGGTGGTCGGGGTGAAGCACGCCCTCTGACAGAAAAAGACCGTTGGATTGCAGAGCAAGTCGGCCCAACCCTGCGGGAAAAAGGCCTGTTGTTCGTAGGCTTGGACGTAATCGGTGAAAACCTCACCGAAATCAACGTCACCAGCCCCACCTGCATTCGTGAAATTGATAATGCCTTCGGCACCAACATCGGCGAACTGCTCATGAAGGCGATCGAGCAAAAGCTTCAAGCCGCAGGCGCCAAGCAACCGGCCTGAAGCCCACCCCACAAAGCTTGCAGCTTGTAACTTGTCGCTTGAAGCTAAAAACCAACATTGCGTTATCATGCCGAACCTCGATACACGCGATGTTGGTTTTTATGCCCCTGCCGTCCGACCTGCCCCCCGAACTCTCCCACAGCGGCGTGCGCCCGGCTGATCGGCTCGGCTTCACCCTGTTCATGGCGGCGCTGATCCACCTGGCACTGATTCTCGGCCTGGGTTTCACCTTTGCCGAACCCAAGCAGATCAGCAAAACCCTGGAAATCACCCTTTCCACCTTCAAAAGTGAAAAAAAGCCGGAAAAAGCCGACTTTCTCGCCCAGGACAACCAGCAAGGCAGCGGCACGCTGGATAAAAAAGCCGTGCCCAAGACCACCGAAGTGGCGCCTTTCCAGGACAACAAGGTCAATAAAGTCACCCCGCCGCCCACACCCAAGCCCGAGGTGAGGCAGGCTGCGCCCAAGGCCGCCGTGACCACCGTCGCGCCCAAGCCGCAAAAAGCCGCGACCCAGCGCGAGAAGACCCACACGCAACCTGCGCCCACACCGCCTGCGCCGTCCTTTGACAGCTCGCAGCTATCCAGCGAGATCTCCAGCCTGGAAGCCGAACTGGCCCACGAGCAACAGCTGTACGCCAAACGCCCGCGCATCTACCGCCTCAACGCCGCCTCGACCATGCGCGACAAGGGCGCCTGGTACAAAGACGAGTGGCGCAAGAAGGTGGAGCGCATCGGCAACCTGAACTACCCCGACGAAGCGCGCCGCCAGCAGATCTACGGCAATTTGCGACTGCTGGTGTCGATCAACCGCGACGGCTCCTTGTATGAAGTGCAGGTGCTGGAGTCTTCCGGCCAGCCGTTGCTCGACCAGGCCGCGCAACGCATCGTGCGCCTGGCCGCGCCCTTCGCGCCGTTTACCGGCGACCTGAACGACATCGACCGCCTGGAAATCATCCGCACCTGGCGCTTCGCCAAGGGCGATCGGCTGTCCAGCAATTGAGGGACATGGTCACTTCCCGTACATCCCCGGCTTGTCAGTTGTGCCCTGCGCCGCCACACTAGCGCGCATGAAAAACGTCAGCCCGACTTACCTCAAGCACCAATTCCTGATCGCCATGCCCCACATGGCCGACCCGAACTTTGCGCAGACCTTGACCTACATCGTCGAGCACACGGCCAATGGTGCCATGGGGCTGGTGGTCAACCGCCCGCAGGACTTGAACCTGGCCGATATCCTGGAGCAATTGCGCCCCGACATCGACCCGCCCGCCCGGTGCAAGGCGGTGCCGATCTACGTCGGCGGGCCGGTGCAGACCGACCGGGGTTTTGTGTTGCACCCCACCGGGCCGAAATTCCAGGCCACCGTCGACCTGGACGGGCTGTCCTTGTCCACCTCCCAGGATGTGCTGTTCGCCATCGCCGATGGCGCAGGCCCGGCGCACAGCCTGATCACCCTGGGCTACGCCGGTTGGGACGCGGGGCAACTGGAAGCGGAACTGGCGAGCAACGCCTGGCTGAGCTGCGCGTTTGACGCCGACATTCTGTTCAACACCCCCAGCGAGTTGCGCCTGGAAGCGGCCGCCGCCAAGTTGCACGTCAACCTCAGCCTGCTGACCAGCCAGGCAGGGCACGCCTGATGGCTTTGCGTCTGATCCTGGGTTTTGACTACGGCACCAAGCAGATCGGCGTGGCCGTGGGCCAGGTGATCACCGGCCAGGCCCGCGAGTTGTGCACCCTCAAGGCCCAGAACGGCGTGCCGGACTGGAACCAGGTCGAAGCCCTTATAAAGGAATGGAAACCCGACGCCGTGGTGGTCGGCCTGCCCTTGAACATGGACGGCACCCCCAGCGAGATGTGCCTGCGCGCCGAAAAGTTCGCCCGCCGCCTCAATGGCCGTTACAACCTGCCTTTTTATACCCATGACGAGCGCCTCACCACCTTTGAAGCCAAAGGCGAGCGCCTCACCCGAGGCGGGCAAAAAGGCAGCTACCGCGACAACCCGGTCGACGCCATCGCCGCCGCCCTGTTGCTGCAGGGTTGGCTGGATGAAAACACCGCTTTATTTGAATCCTGACTGACGCGGCTTGCCGCGTCTTTTTACGTTTGAGCCCGGACCTTGCCCACGCCAAGGCCTTGAAGGAGCCACCATGAGCCTGCCAAACCCCGCCCACCTGATCAGTCAGATGGCGACAAGTCTCAACGCCCATCTGCAGCACCGTGCCATCAGCGAGCCGCGCTTCATCGGCATTCGCACCGGCGGCGTCTGGGTGGCCCAGGCGTTATTGCAAGCGCTGGGCAGCGACGCACCGCTGGGGACGCTGGACGTGTCCTTCTACCGTGATGACTTCAGCCAGAACGGCCTGCACCCGCAGGTACGCCCGTCGGCCCTGCCGTTTGAAATCGAAGGCCAGCACCTGGTGTTGATCGACGATGTGCTGATGAGCGGTCGGACCATTCGCGCTGCCATGAACGAATTGTTCGACTACGGCCGCCCGGCCAGCGTGACCCTGGTGTGCCTGCTGGACCTGGACGCCGGCGAATTGCCGATCAGCCCGGACGTGGTCGGCGCCACCCTGTCACTTGAGCCCCACCAGCGGGTAAAATTGTCCGGTCCCACGCCGCTCGAACTCGAACTGCAAGACCTTGCCCCTTAAACCGCCTTGTAAAGAGTCCCCGCGATGACGCCTCTAGATGCCAAGCGCCCGCTGCAGCTCAATGCTCAGGGCCAGTTGCAACACTTCCTGTCGCTTGACGGTTTGCCCCGCGAACTGCTCACCGAAATCCTCGACACCGCCGACTCGTTCCTTGAAGTCGGCGCCCGGGCGGTGAAAAAAGTCCCGTTGCTGCGCGGCAAGACCGTGTGCAACGTGTTCTTCGAGAACTCCACCCGCACCCGCACCACCTTTGAACTGGCGGCCCAGCGGCTGTCGGCAGACGTGATCACCCTGAACGTGTCCACCTCGTCGGCCAGCAAAGGCGAAACCCTGCTCGACACCCTGCGCAACCTGGAAGCCATGGCCGCCGACATGTTCGTGGTGCGCCACGGCGACTCCGGCGCTGCACACTTTATCGCCGAGCACGTGTGCCCGAACGTGGCCATCATCAACGGCGGCGATGGCCGCCACGCCCACCCGACCCAGGGCATGCTCGACATGCTCACCATTCGCCGGCACAAGGGCAGCTTTGAAAACCTCTCGGTGGCCATCGTCGGCGACATCCTGCACTCGCGGGTGGCGCGTTCGAACATGCTCGCGCTCAAAACCCTGGGGTGCCCGGACATCCGCGTGATCGCGCCCAAAACCCTGCTGCCCATCGGCATCGAGCAGTACGGCGTCAAGGTCTACACCGACATGGCCGAAGGCCTGAAGGATGTGGACGTGGTGATCATGCTGCGCCTGCAACGCGAGCGCATGGCCGGTGGCCTGTTGCCAAGCGAGGGCGAGTTCTACCGCCTGTTCGGCCTGACCACGGCCCGCCTGGCCGGGGCCAAGCCGGACGCGATCGTGATGCACCCGGGGCCCATCAACCGTGGGGTGGAGATTGAGTCGGCGGTGGCCGACGGCGCCCAGTCGGTGATCCTCAACCAGGTGACCTACGGCATCGCCGTGCGCATGGCCGTGCTGTCCATGGCCATGAGCGGGCAAACCGCGCAACGTCAATTCGAGCAGGAGAACGCCCAGTGAAGCTCAGCATTCTCGGCGCCCGCGTCATCGATCCGGCCAGCGGACTGGACCAGGTTACCGACCTGCATCTGGACGCAGGCAAAGTCATCGCCCTCGGCGCCGCGCCAGCCGGTTTCAGCGCCACGCAAACCCTGGACGCCAAAGGCCTGGTGGCCGCGCCCGGCCTGGTGGACTTGAATGTGGCCCTGCGCGAGCCGGGCTACAGCCGCAAAGGCAGCATCGCCAGCGAAACCCGCGCCGCCGCGGCCGGTGGCGTGACCAGTCTGTGCTGCCCGCCGCACACCAAACCGATCCTGGACACTTCGGCCGTGACCGAGCTGATCCTGGACCGCGCCCGTGAGGCCGGCAACTGCAAGGTGTTCCCCATCGGCGCCCTGAGCAAAGGCCTGGAAGGCGAGCGACTGGCAGAGCTGGTGGCCCTGCGCGACGCCGGCTGCGTGGCGTTCGGCAACGGCCTGGACAGTTTTGGCAATACCCGCACCCTGTGCCGCGCGCTGGAATATGCGGCCACGTTTGACCTGACGGTGATTTTCCACTCCCAGGACCGCGACCTGGCCGAAGGCGGCCTGGCCCACGAAGGCGCCACCGCGAGCTTCCTCGGCTTGCCAGGCATTCCAGAAACCGCCGAAACCGTGGCCCTGGCCCGCGACCTGCTGTTGGTGGAACAAAGCGGCGTACGCGCGCACTTCAGCCAGCTGACCAGCGCCCGGGGCGTGGCCCTGATCGCCCAGGCCCAGGCCCGTGGCTTGAAGGTGACCGCCGATGTGGCGCTGTACCAGTTGATCTTGACCGACGAAGCGCTGATCGACTTCTCCAGCCTGTACCACGTGCAACCGCCGCTGCGCACCCGCGCCGACCGCGACGGCTTGCGCGCGGCGGTCAAGTCCGGGGTGGTGTCGGCGATTTCCAGCCACCACCAGCCCCACGAGCGCGATGCCAAGCTGGCACCCTTTGGCGCGACCGAGCCAGGCATCAGCAGCGTGGAGCTGTTGCTGCCCCTGGCAATGACGCTGGTGGAGGACGGCCTGCTGGACTTGCCCACGCTGCTGGCGCGCTTGAGCGCCGGGCCTGCGCAGGCATTGCGCCTGCCCGCAGGCACCTTGGCGGTGGGCTCGGCGGCAGACCTGGTGTTGTTCGACCCGAGCCGCTCCACCGTCGCCGGGGAGCAGTGGCTGTCCAAAGGTGAAAACTGCCCGTTCATCGGCCACAGCCTGCCGGCGAGCGTGCGCTACACCTTGATGGACGGCCGGATCAGCTACCAGGCCTGAGGCGTCAGGCGGTCAATGGGCGGGCGAGCCTCACCCATTGACCGTGCCCGGCCCTAGCGCCGGTTGGCATTGCCCTCTGACACCTGCGTGTTGAGTGTCCAGAAGTCATACAGCACGCCCAGCAGGAACAGGCCACCGGTGAGCAGGTAGAGGATCCCCGAGATCCACTTGCCCTGGTACATACGGTGCAGGCCAAGGGTGCCCAGGAAGGTCAGCAGGATCCACGCCACGCTGTATTCGATGGGGCCTGCAGTAAAACGCAGGTCGGCTTCGCGGTCCATGGCGGGGATCAGGAACAGGTCGATCAGCCAGCCGATCCCGAACAACCCGAAGGTGAAAAACCACAGCGTGCCGGTGATCGGCTTGCCGTAGTAAAACCGGTGAGCGCCGGTAAAACCGAAGATCCACAACAGGTAGCCGATCAGTTTGCTGTGGGTGTCTTGCGGGTAGTCTGCCTGTTGATAGGTGTTCATTAACGACCCCTTTTGCCTCGATAGATAAATATTTCTGGTTTCTTTGTGACTTTTTTACGGGCGCCCGACGAGCGGTAAATGGTATCTTCCCTTCCCTCAAAGCCTTGTACCGCTTGACGTGTGTAGGACAATCGCACCAATGCAGCCTGATTTTCCTGCCCTTGACCCCGAAGTCAAGTCGATAAACGGCCTGAGAAAGACCCAAAAAGCTGTTATAAAGTTGCGCGCAAACCTATATGAGCCACGCCTGATGCGATCATTTTTTAAGACATGGCTAACCATTTGCCTTTTAATGCCATTGGCCGCCCACGCCACCAATCGTGAGCAAAGACTTCCAAACGTTAACGGCTTCACCCCTAAAGTGCATGCGGCCACCAGCACGGCCAAGTCGGTCAAGCTGACCGTCCAGCGCCCGACTCAAGTGAGCAAGGCCCACGGTAAAGCCAGCCACACACAATTGGCGGTCAACGCTAAACAGAGCAGCAACGTGTTGAGCCGCGCCGTTAATGTGCTGGGTACACCTTATCGTTGGGGCGGTAGCAGCCCAAGTAAAGGGTTCGACTGCAGCGGTTTGGTGAAATATGCGTTCAACGACGTGAAAGCGGTGGATTTGCCGCGCACGTCCAACGCCATGGCCGCTGGCCACGGCTTGAAAGTGGAGCGCAAGGACCTGAAGCCGGGTGACCTGTTGTTCTTCAAGCTCAAGAGCCGCCAGGTGAACCACGTTGCCATCTACCTGGGCAACGACCGGTTCATACACGCACCACGGCGTGGCAAGTCGGTGACCATCGACACGCTGAAAAAGCCGTTCTGGGACAAGAACTACGTGATCGCCAAGCGGGTTCTGCCTAAAGACCAGAACAACCTGCGGGTCGTGCAACGCTGATTCCGTATAGAAGGTGGGGGCTGGTTAACCAGCGCCCACCGTTGGCTACGCCCTAGATCGCCTCCGGAACCCTCGCCTTCTCCCGCGCCTGCTCACGGCTGACCACCCTCTGGTTGACCAGCGCCCGCAAGCTCATGTCCAACGTCTTCATCCCCAACGCCCCGCCCGTTTGAATCGCCGACATCATTTGCGCCACCTTGTCCTCGCGGATCAGGTTACGAATGGCTGGCGTGCCCAGCATGATTTCGTGCGCGGCCGCCCGGCCACCGCCGATTTTTTTCACCAGCACCTGGGACACCACCGCCTGCAACGACTCGGCGAGCATCGAGCGCACCACGGATTTTTCGCCCGCAGGGAACACGTCCACCAGGCGGTCCACGGTTTTTACCGCCGAGGCGGTGTGCAAGGTGCCAAACACCAGGTGCCCGGTTTCTGCCGCCGTGAGCGCCAGGCGGATGGTTTCCAGGTCACGCAGTTCGCCCACCAGAATCACGTCCGGGTCTTCGCGCAGGGCCGAGCGCAGGGCGTTTGAAAAGCTGTGGGTGTCACGGTGCACCTGGCGTTGGTTGATCAGGGCGTTCTTGGGGTGGTGGATAAACTCGATGGGGTCTTCCAGCGTGAGGATGTGCTGGCGGCGGTGGGTATTGAGGTAATCGATCATGGCCGCCAGCGTGGTGGACTTGCCGGAGCCGGTGGGCCCGGTCACCAGCACCAGGCCCCGGGGCAGCTCGGCGATACGTCGGAACACCTCGCCCAAGCCCAGGCTTTCCAGGCTCTGTACCGCAGTCGGCACGGTACGAAATACCGCCCCCATGCCCCGGTGATGCTGGAACACGTTCACGCGAAAGCGCGCAACGTCCGCCAGTTCAAACGAAAAATCCGTTTCCAGAGATGTTTCGAAATCGTTTTGCTGGTGCAGGGTCAGCAAAGGGCTGAGCAAGTCGTGTATTTGCGCCGGTGCCAGCACCGGCCAGTCCAGGGGCCACACCTCACCATCGATCCGCAACATCGGCGCCAACCCAGCCGACAGGTGCAGGTCTGAAGCGCCCCGGCGCACGCTTTGCACCAGTAATTCAGTGATATCCATAGGGCTTTCCATTTCCAGTAGAATGCCGCGGACTCCATATCCACGGGCGCAACTTGAATGTCGACCATAGCAGACAACATCGGCCAGGTTAGCGAGCGGATCCGCGCCGCCGCCCTCGCCGCTCAGCGCGACGAAAGCAGCGTGCACTTGCTGGCCGTCAGCAAGACCAAACCCGCGCAAGCCGTGCGCGAGGCCTACGCCGCCGGGATGCGGGACTTTGGCGAGAACTACCTGCAAGAAGCCCTGAGCAAGCAGGCGCAATTGTGCGACTTACCCTTGAGTTGGCACTTCATCGGCCCCATTCAATCGAACAAGACTCGCGCGATCGCCGAGCACTTCGCCTGGGTGCATTCCGTGGACCGCCTGAAAATTGCACAACGCTTGTCCGAACAACGCCCGGCTGACCTGCCGCCGCTGAACATCTGCATTCAGGTCAACGTCAGCGGCGAAGCCAGCAAGTCCGGCTGCACCCCGGCCGACCTGCCCGCCCTGGCCCATGCCATCAGCGCCCTGCCGCGTCTGGCGCTGCGTGGCCTGATGGCCATTCCCGAGCCGACCGACGACCGCGCCGCACAAGACGCCGCATTCGCCCGTGTGCGCGACCTGCAACACCGCCTGAACCTGGGGCTGGACACACTTTCCATGGGCATGAGCCACGACCTTGAGTCGGCCATTGCCCAAGGCGCTACCTGGGTGCGGATCGGTACTGCCCTGTTTGGCGCCCGCGACTACAGCCAGCCATCAAATGGCTGACCTCCAACTGAGTAAGGACCTGTCATGAGCAACACGCGTATTGCCTTTATCGGCGCCGGGAACATGGCGGCCAGCCTGATCGGCGGCCTGCGGGCCAAGGGCCTCGAAGCCGAGCAGATCCGCGCCAGCGACCCGGGCGCCGACACCCGCGCCCGCCTCAGCGCCGAGCTGGGGATTGAAACCTTTGCCGACAACGGCGAGGCCATCCAGGGTGTGGATGTGATCGTGCTGGCGGTCAAGCCGCAGGCCATGAAAGCCGTGTGCGAAGGCCTGCGCCCACACCTTGCGCCCACGCAACTGGTGGTGTCGATCGCCGCGGGTATCACCTGCGCCAGCATGAAGGCGTGGCTGGGCGAGCAGCCGATCGTGCGCTGCATGCCCAACACCCCGTCGCTGCTGCGCCAGGGCGTGAGCGGCCTGTACGCCACCGCCCAGGTGAGCGCGGCCCAACGCGATCAGGCGCAAACGCTGCTGTCTGCCGTGGGCATCGCACTGTGGCTGGAGCAGGAGCAGCAACTGGACGCCGTCACCGCGGTGTCGGGCAGCGGACCTGCGTACTTTTTCCTGCTGATCGAAGCCATGACCGCCGCAGGCGTGAAACTGGGCCTGCCGCCGGAAACCGCCGCGCAACTGACCCTGCAAACCGCCCTGGGCGCCGCGCACATGGCCGTGAGCAGTGACGTGGACGCTGCCGAACTGCGCCGCCGCGTCACCTCGCCAGGCGGCACCACGCAGGCCGCCATCGAGTCGTTCCAGGCGGGTGGTTTTGAGGCGTTGGTGCAAACCGCATTGGGCGCTGCCGCGCACCGCTCGGCCGAAATGGCCGAACAATTGGGTAAATAAGGAGCCAATATGATTGGTTTGAACACCGCCGCCGTTTACGTCCTGCAAACACTGGGCAGCCTGTACCTGCTGGTCGTGCTGATGCGCTTCGTGCTGCAACTGGTGCGTGCCAACTTCTACAACCCGCTCTGCCAGTTCGTGGTCAAGGCCACCCAGCCGCTGCTCAAGCCGCTGCGCCGGATTATCCCGAGCCTGTTCGGCCTGGACATGTCCTCGCTGGTGCTGGCGATTCTGGTGCAGTTGGTGTTGATGGCGTTGACCTTACTGCTGACCTACGGCACCACCGGCAACTTCGTACAGCTGTTGGTCTGGGCGATCATCGGCGTGACCGCGCTGTTCCTGAAGATCTTCTTCTTTGCCCTGATCATCAGCGTGATTCTCTCGTGGGTCGCGCCGGGCAGCCGTAACCCGGGTGCGGAGCTGGTCAACCAGATCTGCGAACCGGCCCTGGCGCCGTTCCGCCGCCTGCTGCCCAACCTGGGCGGCCTGGATATTTCGCCGATCCTGGCGTTTATGGTGCTCAAGTTGCTGGACATGTTGGTGATCAACAACCTGGCCGCCATGACCGGGATGCCGGAAATCCTGCGACTGCTGATCTAACCTGCCCCCCTGTGGGAGCGGCGCGCCCGCTCCCGCATTTTTTGTCCCGCCCCCTGGATGCAAATCCCCGCCTGCCTTTGCTTGCCGCTACGTGCCGCGCTCTTTAGACTTACGCCTCATTTAAACGAGAGCAGGGTCGATGTCAGCTGCCTTTCCCCCCGATTCTGTTGGACTGGTCGTGCCCCAAGTGGCGCACTTCAGCGAACCGCTGGCCCTGGCCTGCGGCCGGTCGCTGCCCGCCTACGACCTGGTCTATGAAACCTACGGCCAACTGAACGCCACCGGCAGCAATGCCGTGCTGATCTGTCACGCGCTGTCGGGCCATCACCATGCCGCCGGTTTCCACAGCCCCGAGGAGCGCAAGCCCGGCTGGTGGGACAGCTGCATCGGCCCGGGCAAGCCGATCGATACCCGCCGGTTCTTTGTGGTCAGCCTCAACAACCTCGGCGGTTGCAACGGCTCCACCGGCCCCAGCAGCCTCAACCCGGACACCGGCAAGCCGTTCGGCGCCGAGTTCCCGGTGGTCACGGTGGAAGACTGGGTACACAGCCAGGCCCGCCTGGCCGACGTGCTGGGCGTCCGCCAATGGGCGGCGGTGATCGGCGGCAGCCTGGGCGGCATGCAGGCGCTGCAATGGACCATCAGCTACCCGGACCGCGTGCGTCACTGCCTGGCCATCGCCTCGGCCCCCAAGTTGTCGGCGCAAAACATCGCCTTCAACGAAGTGGCGCGCCAGGCGATCCTCACCGACCCCGAGTTCCACGGCGGCTCGTTCCAGGAACAAGGCGTGATCCCCAAGCGTGGCCTGATGCTGGCCCGCATGGTCGGGCACATCACCTACCTGTCGGATGACTCCATGGGCGAGAAATTCGGCCGCGGCCTCAAGAGCGAAAAGCTCAACTACGACTTCCACAGCGTCGAGTTCCAGGTGGAAAGCTACCTGCGTTATCAGGGCGAGGAGTTTTCCGGGCGCTTTGACGCCAACACCTACCTGCTGATGACCAAGGCCCTGGACTACTTCGACCCGGCGGCCAACTTCGACGACGACCTGGCGAAAACCTTCGAGGCCGCCACGGCCAAGTTCTGTGTGATGTCGTTCACCACCGACTGGCGCTTCTCGCCAGCCCGCTCCCGTGAGCTGGTGGACGCCCTGATGGCGGCGCGCAAGGACGTCAGCTACCTGGAGATCGACGCCCCGCAAGGCCACGACGCCTTTCTGATCCCGATCCCGCGCTACTTGCAGGCTTTCAGCCATTACATGAACCGCATCGAACTGTGAGAACGCCATGAGAGCCGACCTGGAAATCATCCAACACTGGATCCCCGCCGGTAGCCGCGTACTCGACCTCGGTTGCGGCGATGGCGAACTGCTGAGCTGGCTGGCGGCCAACAAACAAGTGACCGGCTACGGCCTGGAAAACGACGCGGACAACATCGCCCAATGCGTGGCCAAGGGCGTGAACGTGATCGAGCAGGACCTGGACAAGGGCCTGGGCAACTTTGCCAGCAACAGCTTTGACATCGTGGTCATGACCCAGGCGCTGCAAGCGGTGCACTACCCGGACAAGATCCTCGACGAAATGCTGCGCGTGGGCCGCCAGTGCATCATCACCTTTCCCAACTTCGGCCACTGGCGCTGCCGCTGGTACTTGGCGAGCAAAGGCCGCATGCCGGTGTCGGAATTCTTGCCGTACACCTGGTACAACACGCCGAACATTCACTTTTGCACCTTTGAAGACTTCGAAGAGCTGGTGCGCGAGCGTGAAGCCAAAGTCATCAACCGCCTGGCCGTCGATCAACAACACCGCCATGGCTGGGCGAGTAAGCTATGGCCCAACCTGTTGGGCGAAATCGGTATCTACCGGGTCAGCAGTCCGGGCCTGACGGACCATCACGTTGCCGTCTAATCATTTACAAGGAGGACGATCATGAGTCGCCTTGCCACATTTCTACTGACTGCATGCCTGAGCGTCAGCGCCGTTGCCGCCGATGCCATCGACAGCAATCGCCAGCGGGCCTTCGGTGATATCACCGTGCACTACAACACCCTCACCACCAGCTTTTTGCCCGAAGAGACGGCCCAGGCCGCCGGTATCGTGCGCGACAAGAACGTGGGCATGCTCAACGTCTTCGTCAACAAGGGCATCGCGCCCATCGAGGCGACCGTCACCGGTTCCATCAAGGACCTGGGCGGCAAGAGCCAGATACTGACCTTCAAGAAAATCACCGAGAAGGGCACCACCAATTACGTGGCCCAATACCCGGTGCCGCAGCGGGAAGTGAAGATTTTCACCATCAACGTTGAAACCGGCGGCAAGGCCCACGGCTTCAGCTTTAACCAGGAACTGTTCCCGGCCCCATGATGAACCTGACCCAACTGGTGCTGGCCAGCCATAACGCCGGCAAGCTCAAAGAACTCCAGGCCATGCTTGGCGACTCGGTGCAACTGCGCTCCATCGGCGAGTTCAGCCAGGTGGAACCGGACGAAACCGGGCTGTCGTTTGTCGAGAACGCCATCCTCAAGGCCCGCAATGCCTCGCGCATTTGCGGCCTGCCGGCGCTGGCGGACGACTCGGGCCTGGCCGTGGACTTTCTCGGCGGCGCGCCGGGCATCTACTCGGCGCGCTATGCCGACGGCAAAGGCGATGCGGCCAACAACGCCAAGCTGCTGGAGGCGCTCAAAGACGTGCCGGACGCCGAGCGCGGCGCGCAGTTTGTGTGCGTGCTGGCCCTGGTGCGTCACGCCGACGACCCGTTGCCTATTCTGTGCGAAGGCCTGTGGCACGGGCGCATCCTGCACGCCGCCAGTGGCGAGCATGGCTTTGGCTACGACCCGTTGTTCTGGGTGCCCGAGCGCAACGTGTCCAGCGCCGAGCTGAGCCCGGCCGACAAAAACCAGATCAGCCATCGCGCCCGCGCCATGACCCTGCTGCGCCAGCGCCTGGGCCTGCAATGACCCAGAACACCTCTGCGCAGCCACTGATCCACGGTGGCGCGCAAACACCCCGGGCGGCCCTGCCCCACCTGCCGCCCCTGGCGCTGTACATCCACATCCCGTGGTGCGTGCGCAAATGCCCTTATTGCGACTTCAACTCCCATTCGGCCAGCGCCGTGCTGCCCGAACAGGACTACGTGGACGCGCTGCTCGCCGACCTGGACCAGGACCTGCATGCGGTCTACGGGCGCCGCTTGAGTTCGATCTTCTTTGGCGGCGGCACCCCGAGCCTCTTCAGTGCGCAGGCCTTGGGCCGCTTGCTGGACGGTGTGCAAGCACGCATCCCGTTTGCCGACGACATCGAGATCACCCTGGAAGCCAACCCCGGCACGTTCGAGCAAGAGAAGTTCGTGGCGTACCGCAAGCTGGGGATCAACCGGTTGTCCATTGGTATCCAGAGCTTCCAGCAGGAAAAACTCGAGGCGCTGGGGCGCATCCACAACGGTGACGAGGCCGTGCGGGCAGCGGGCATGGCACGCCAGGCCGGGTTTGATAATTTCAACCTGGACCTGATGCACGGCCTGCCCGACCAGTCCCTGGAAGACGCCCTGGACGACCTGCGCCAGGCCATCGCCCTCAAGCCGACGCACCTGTCCTGGTATCAGCTCACCCTGGAGCCCAACACCGTGTTCTGGAACCAGCCACCGGAGCTGCCGGAAGACGACACCCTGTGGGACATCCAGGAAGCCGGGCAGGCGCTGCTCGCCGAACACGGCTACGCCCAGTACGAAGTCTCGGCCTACGCCCAACCGGGTCGCCCGGCGCGGCATAACCTCAATTACTGGAGTTTTGGCGACTTCATCGGCATCGGCGCAGGCGCCCACGGCAAGCTCAGCCACCCGGACGGGCGTATCGTACGCACCTGGAAAACCCGCCTGCCAAAGGACTACCTCAACCCGGCCAAAAACTTCCAGGCAGGCGCCAAAACGCTGACCTGCGAAGAACTGCCTTTCGAGTTCCTGATGAACGCCCTGCGCCTCACCGACGGCGTCGACGCCACGCTGTACGCCGGGCGCACCGGCCTTGAACTGCAAAGCCTGGACGAAGCCCGCCGGGACGCCGAACAAAGCGGCCTGATGCAGGTCGAACCGTCACGCTTGGCGGCCACCGCCCGCGGCCAACTCTTTCTCAATGACCTGTTGCAGAAATTTTTGAGCTGATCGCTCTTAAGGAAATCAAATGGATCTGGTACTCGACCTGCTCGCCACCGTGTCCCGCTGGAGCCGCAGCAACCTGTCGGAAATATCCCTGGCCCTTGTGGGCTGCTTGCTGGTGCTGTTCGGCGCCGACATCAAGGGCTGGGTCGAAGCCCGCCTGGGCAGCATCGCAGGCGCCTTGCGCGTGCCGCTGATGGCGCTGGTGTGCATGATCGGCAGCGGCGCAGCGTTGATCTACGCCACCCCGTGGATCGTTCGCGGGCTGAGCCAGTTCAACAACTACAGCCTGGCGCCGGTGTTGTTGGTGGTGCTGGTGTTGATTGGCGTGGTTGCCGACCGCCGCTAACACGGTAAAACAGACGGTGGGAGCGGCGCTCCCACAGTGTTTGAGCGGGTTACGCCAGTTTTTCGAACTTCAAGTCCCACACACCATGCCCCAGGCGCTCGCCACGGCGTTCGAACTTGGTGATCGGCCGTTCGGCCGGGCGCGGCACGCATTGGCCGTCTTCGGCCAGGTTGCGGTAGCCCGGGGCCACGTTCATCACTTCCAGCATGTATTCGGCGTACGGTTCCCAGTCGGTGGCCATGTGCAGGATGCCGCCCACTTTCAGCTTGCTGCGCACCAGTTCGGCAAACGAGGCCTGGACGATGCGGCGCTTGTGGTGGCGGGCTTTGTGCCAGGGATCGGGGAAAAACAGCATCAGGCGGTCGAGGCTGTTGTCGGCGATGCAGCGGTTGAGCACTTCGATCGCGTCGCAGTCGTACACGCGCAGGTTGGTCAGGCCTTGGGTGAGCACGCCGTTGAGCAACGCGCCCACACCCGGGCGGTGCACTTCCACGCCGATGAAGTCCTGCTCGGGCGCCGCGGCGGCCATTTCCAGCAGGGAGTGGCCCATGCCAAAGCCGATCTCCAGCGAACGCGGGGCCGAGCGACCGAACACCTGGTCATAATCCACCGGCGCATCGGCCAGCGGCAGTACGAACAGCGGCGTGCCTTGCTCCAGGCCTTTTTGCTGGCCTTCGGTCATGCGCCCGGCGCGCATCACAAAACTCTTGATACGGCGGTGCTTGGACTCGTCAGTGGCGTCCAGGGTGTCCGGTGTTTCGTTTGATTCAGTCATCAATAGCTCTTACTTGATCAGACCATCCAGCGGCGAAGAGGCGCTGGCGTAGAGTTTTTTCGGCATGCGGCCGGCGAGGTAGGCCAGGCGGCCTGCAACGATGGCGTGTTGCATGGCTTGGGCCATCATGATCGGTTGCTGGGCATGGGCGATGGCCGAGTTCATCAGCACCGCGTCGCAGCCCAGTTCCATGGCGATGGTGGCGTCGGAGGCCGTGCCTACACCTGCGTCCACCAGCACCGGGATGGTGGCTTCTTCCAGGATGATCTGCAGGTTGTACGGGTTGCAGATCCCCAGGCCGGAACCGATCAGACCGGCCAGCGGCATCACCGCGATGCAGCCGATGTCAGCCAGTTGGCGGGCGATGATCGGGTCGTCGCTGGTGTAGACCATCACGTCGAAACCTTCCTTGACCAGGGTTTGTGCGGCCTTGAGGGTTTCGATCACGTTGGGGAACAGGGTTTTCTGGTCGGCCAGTACTTCGAGCTTCACCAGGTTGTGGCCGTCGAGCAGTTCGCGGGCCAGGCGGCAGGTGCGCACGGCTTCGATGGCGTCGTAGCAACCGGCGGTGTTCGGCAGGAAGGTGTAGCGATCCGGCGACAGCACTTGGAGCAGGTTCGGCTCGCCTTCGATCTGGCCCAGGTTGGTGCGGCGCACGGCAAAGGTGACGATCTCGGCACCCGAGGCCTCGATGGCCAGGCGGGTTTCTTCCATGTCGCGGTACTTGCCGGTGCCGACCAGCAGACGGGACTGGTAGGTACGACCGGCCAGGACGAAGGGCTTGTCGCTACGAACGATGCTCATGGGAAATCCTCGAGTTGGGGTGAGGTTCTGCAGAATGCGAATGGGCGCCCGCAGGCGCCAGGCGGGTTAGCCGCCGCCGATGGCGTGGACCACTTCGACCTGGTCGCCCTCGTTGAGCGCGGTGTCGGCATGCTGGCTACGCGGCACGATCTCCAGGTTGAGCTCCACTGCGACGCGACGCCCGGTCAGGTCCAGGCGGGTCAGCAGGGCCGCCACGGTTTCACCGTGGGGCAGTTCAAAGGATTCGCCGTTCAACTGAATGCGCATGCCACGGGCCGCCATCGTTTTTAGGGGTCGGCATTCTAGCCCGTTTGGGGCCTAAAGGTCAGCTCCAAGCGTCAAGCGGTCAGTTGCAGGCGCCAGGCCGCCAGCCCCAGGAAAAACCAGCCGAGCAGGAAGGCCAGGCCGCCGAACGGGGTGACGATGCCCAGTTTGCTGATGCCGGTGAGGGTCAGCACGTACAGGCTGCCGGAGAACAGCAGGATGCCGACGGCAAACGACACCCCGGCCCACGTCACCAGGCGCCCGGGGATGTGCGTGGCCAACAGGGCGACGCCGAACAGCGCCAGGGCGTGCACCAACTGGTAGGTCACGCCAGTGTGGAAAATCGCCAGGTAGTCGGCGCTCAGGCGGTTTTTCAGGCCGTGGGCCGCGAACGCGCCCAGGGCGACGCCGGTGAATCCGAAAAAGGCAGCCAGCATCAGAAAGCCACGCAGCATGAGGAACTCCAGTCAGTCTCGTTGAGCGGGGTCTGTATAATGGCCCGTTCAACGGGTTTGGGCCAAGCCATCTCTATGCTGCATTTTCTCTTCAAGCGGTTTCTCAAGGTCCTGAAATGGTTTGCCATCGCCAGCGTGTTGCTGGTGCTGCTGTTTCGTGTCGTGCCGCCGCCGGGCACCGCGCTGATGGTGGAACGCAAGGTGCAATCCTGGGTCGACGGCGAGCCCATCGACCTGCAGCGCACCTGGGTGCCGTGGGAGCAGATCTCCGACGAGCTCAAAGTGGCGGTGATGGCGGGCGAAGACCAGCGCTTTCCGCAGCATTGGGGCTTTGACTTCGACGCCATCCAGGCCGCGTTCCTGCACAACGAGCGCGGCGGTTCGATTCGCGGGGCGAGTACGTTGAGCCAGCAGGTGTCGAAAAACCTGTTCCTGTGGGCCGGGCGCAGTTATTTGCGCAAGGGGCTGGAGGCCTGGTTTACCGGGTTGATCGAGATCCTGTGGCCCAAGCAGCGGATTCTCGAGGTGTACCTCAACAGCGTGGAATGGGACGACGGCGTGTTTGGCGCCGAAGCGGCGGCGCGGCATCACTTTGGAGTGAGCGCCAAGGCGCTGACGGGGCAGCAGGCCAGTTACCTCGCGGCGGTG
Organism: Pseudomonas sp. SDO5215_S409; assembly: GCF_054071325.1. NCBI lineage: Bacteria > Pseudomonadati > Pseudomonadota > Gammaproteobacteria > Pseudomonadales > Pseudomonadaceae > Pseudomonas > Pseudomonas sp. SDO5215_S409. Next base: position 30,237 of record NZ_JBSVWN010000006.1, read on the forward strand.
CTGCCGAACCCGCGGGTGTGGAGTGCCAGTCACCCGACCGCTTATGTGGCGCGGCGGGCGGCGTGGATCCGCCAGCAGATGGGGCAGTTGGGCGGCGTCGGTTATTTGAATGAGCTGGGCCAGTCACGCAAGGCACCCTGGGCGGACTGATGACTGAGGCGCAAAAAAAAATGCCCCGCTCTTTGGAGCGGGACATTTTTGTACGTTTGCCGGGGTTACGCGGCAATCGACAGTTTTAGCTTGTTCATCGCGCTTTTTTCAAGCTGACGAATACGTTCGGCCGACACGTTGTACTTCTGCGCCAGGTCGTGCAGCGTGGCTTTCTCTTCCGCCAGCCAGCGCTGGTAGAGGATGTCGCGGCTGCGGTCGTCCAGCACTTCCAGCGCTTCGTGCAGGTTGTGGTTGGAGTTGTCGCTCCAGTCCGCATCCTCCAGCTGGCGCGCCGGGTCGTAGCGGTGGTCTTCCAGGTAGTTGGCCGGCGATTGGAAGGCGCTGTCGTCGTCCGCTTCGGCGGCCGGGTCAAAGGCCATGTCCTGGCCGGTCAGGCGACTTTCCATCTCGCGCACTTCGCGCGGCTCAACACCCAGGCTTTCGGCCACGCGGTGTACTTCTTCGTTGTTCAGCCACGCCAGGCGTTTTTTCTGGCTGCGCAGGTTGAAGAACAGCTTGCGCTGGGCCTTGGTGGTGGCCACTTTCACGATGCGCCAGTTGCGCAGGATGAACTCGTGGATTTCCGCCTTGATCCAGTGCACGGCAAACGACACCAGGCGCACGCCCATCTCAGGGTTGAAACGCTTCACAGCCTTCATCAGGCCTACGTTGCCTTCCTGGATCAGGTCGGCCTGGGCCAAGCCGTAGCCGCTGTAGCTACGGGCGATATGTACGACAAAACGCAGGTGGGCGAGCACCATCTGCCGAGCCGCCCCCAAATCCTGCTCATAGTAGAGACTCTCGGCCAGTTCACGCTCCTGCTCGGGCGTCAGCAAAGGAATGCTGTTCACCGTGTGCACGTAGGCCTCCAGGTTCGCACCCGGGACCAAGGCATAAGCAGGTTGCAAAGAAGTGGTCATACGAAAAAACCTCCGACTCACATAACTCGTGCAGTCAAGCACTGCGAAAATTGACCGGGAACCGTAGGACAAGTTCCCTAAACCACCGATACGGTCAATACAAACGGAACCACATTAATCTGGCATTAACTACTTGGGCGCCAGCTCACGTAAATGTCGGGCGACCGCAATCCAGGCACCGATATACCCCAACAACACCGCGCCAAGCAAGAGTGACAGACCATCGGCTACCGGCACGCCCGCCAGGGCAAAGTCGCTGCCGTACAGGCCGGCGAGCCCCACCACCGCGTCATTCAGCCAGTTCAGGCCAAATGCCAGCACGCCCCAAGACAAAACCCCTGCCCCCAGGCCATATAACGCGCCCATGTACAGAAACGGACGACGCACATAGCTGTCCGTGCCGCCGACGAGTTTAATCACTTCTATCTCGATGCGACGGTTTTCAATATGAAGACGAATGGTATTGCCTATCACCAAAAGTAATGCAGACACCAACAACACCGTCAGGCCGAACACAAACCGGTCGCCCAGCTTGAGAATCGCCGCCAGGCGCTCCACCCACACCAGGTCCAGCTGGGCCTGTTGCACTTTGGGCAGCTCGGCCAGTTTCTGGCGCAGGGCTTCCAGGGTGGGCTTGTCGACTTCATTGGGCGTGACCAGCACCACACCCGGCAGCGGGTTTTGCGGCAGTTCTTTGAGCGCCTCGCCCAGGCCGGACTGTTGCTGGAACTCTGCAAGCGCCTGATCGCGGCTGATGTACTCCGCGTCCGCCACACCCGCCATGCCCTTGATCTGCTCACTCAGGGCTTCGCCGTCCTGAACGCTGGCCTCCAGGTTCAAGTACAAGGAGATCTGCGCCGCCCGCTGCCAGGACCCGCCCAGGCGCTCCACATTATTAAGCAGCAGCGACAAGCCCATCGGCAGGCTCAAGGCCACAGCCATCACCAGGCAGGTAAAAAAGCTGCCGATGGGCTGCTTGCCCAGTCGGCGCAGGCTGTCCACCAGGCTGGCACGGTGGCTTTCGATCCAGGCATGCAGTTGGGTGCTGAAGTCCGGGCCGTCATCCTCATCGCGCTTTTTCTTCTGCGGCGGCGGCTCGGCCGGTTTCGGCGCGACGCGCTCGGACACTTTAGGGCTGCGTGTGGCACTCATACGCCAGCCTCCCCGTCGCCGATCAAGCGGCCGCGTTGCAAGGTGAGCATGCGGTGGCGCATGCGGGCGATCAGCGCCAGGTCGTGGCTGGCGATGAGTACGCTGGTGCCCAGGCGGTTGATGTCCTCGAATACCCCCATGATTTCTGCGGCCAGGCGCGGATCGAGGTTACCGGTGGGTTCGTCCGCCAACAGCAAGGCCGGGCGATGGACGATAGCGCGGGCGATGCCGACGCGTTGTTGCTGGCCGGTGGACAGATCACCCGGGTACAGGTCGGTCTTGTCCGACAGCGCCACGCGCTCCAGGGCCGAATCCACGCGCTTGGCGATTTCCATTTTGGACAGCCCGAGGATCTGCAACGGCAAGGCGACGTTATTGAAGACGGTGCGATCAAACAGCAACTGGTGGTTCTGGAACACCACGCCGATCTGGCGGCGCAGGTACGGAATCTGCGCATTGCTGATGGTGGCCAGGTCTTGCCCGGCCAGCAGCAGTTTGCCGGTGGTCGGGCGTTCCATGGCCAGCAGCAGGCGCAACAGCGTACTTTTGCCCGCCCCCGAGTGGCCGGTGACAAACAGGAATTCGCCACGACGCACCCGGAAACTCAGCTCATGCAAGCCCACATGCCCATTGGCATAGCGCTTACCGACCTGCTCAAATCGAATCATGAGCGCTCCCGCTCGGCAAACAGTGCCTGTACAAAGGGTTCGGCTTCAAAAGTGCGCAGGTCGTCGATGCCTTCACCGACCCCGATATAACGAATCGGCAACCCGAACTGTTTGGCCAGCGCGAAGATCACCCCGCCTTTGGCCGTGCCGTCGAGCTTAGTCAACGCAAGGCCGGTGAGCTGCACCGTCTGGTTGAATTGTTTGGCCTGGTTGATGGCGTTCTGGCCCGTACCGGCGTCCAGCACCAGCAGCACCTCGTGCGGCGCGTCGGCATCGAGCTTGCCGATGACGCGGCGGACCTTCTTCAGCTCTTCCATCAAATTGTCTTTGGTGTGCAGGCGACCGGCGGTATCGGCGATCAGCACATCAACGTTGCGCGCCTTGGCAGCCTGCACCGCATCGAAAATCACCGAGGCAGAGTCGGCGCCAGTGTGCTGGGCGATCACCTGGATGCTGTTGCGCTCGCCCCACACTTGCAGCTGTTCAACGGCCGCGGCGCGGAAAGTGTCACCGGCGGCGAGCATGACTTTTTTGCCTTCCAGTTGCAGCTTCTTGGCCAGCTTGCCAATGGTGGTGGTCTTGCCGGCGCCGTTGACGCCCACCACCAGAATCACGAACGGCTTGCTCTGCGGCGTCACCACCAGCGGCGCTTCCACCGGCTTGAGCATGGCAGCCAGCTCGGCCTGCAAGGCTTTATAAAGGGCGTCCGCGTCGGTCAGTTGTTTGCGCGCGACCTTCTGGGTCAGGCTCTGAATGATCACGCCGGTGGCCTCAACGCCCACATCGGCGGTGAGCAGGCGGGTTTCGATGTCTTCCAGCAACTCGTCGTCGATGACTTTCTTGCCGAGAAACAGGCTGGCCATGCCTTCGCCAATGCTGGCGCTGGTCTTGCTCAGGCCTTGCTTGAGGCGGGCGAAAAAGCCGGTCTTGGTGGGCGCAGGCTCCGCAATGGGCTCAACAACGGCGGCGACAGGCTCAGCAACCACGGGCGCAGGCTCGGCAACCACCGGCGCAGGGGCCGGGGCCACAACGGGCGCAACGGGCGCAGGCGCAATCACCGGAATGGGCGGCGTCACGTGCTCGGCCTGTACGTCCTCGACCAGCGCCACCGGCTCTTCGGGCACCGGCAACGGCGGCCAGGGCGCGTGCTCCACAACGGGTTCAGGTTCGAGCACTGGCTGCAACACCGGCTCGGCAATCGGCAACACTACGGGCGCAGGCGCCTGGGCTTCCGGGGCGGGCTCAGGCGTGGGCGTGGGCTCGGGCTCGACCTGCGGCGGCTCGACGACGGTTTCCTGCGGCTTTTTGCGCAGCCATCCGAACAGGCCTTTCTTCTCGCCAGCCGCGGCTGGGTTCTTCTTGTCGTCGTTGGAACCAAACATGGAGGACGGCTATCTCAAAAAAGCGACGCGCCCGGGGGCGCATCGGTGAATAAATTCGATGCACAACAGACTGTTTTTTAGCCAGCTTGTTCATGCGCAACATTTTGCAAGGCGAAAAGTGAGCCTCAACAAATCGATTCAATATAGGACTGAAGCGACAAAATCGGCGAAAAGCGCAACATCGTCGAGAAAACCCCGAGCAAGACGCGGTCTTTGTGCACTTGCCGCCCAAACGATACGACTGCCGCAGTGGCCGCCGCTAAATCGGATCAGTATCCTAGCACCTCCTCGCCCGCCGACGCTAAGACCACGCGGGCAGCCCAACAGGTTAAAACACGAATGAATGCTCTAGCCCGCCGCGCCGCTGGCCTGCTGCTCAGCACAGTTTGTCTGCCCCTTTCGGCCTTGGCCGCCGACCCGCAACCCACCCACGAATTCACCCTGGACAACGGCCTGAAAGTGGTCGTGCGCGAAGACCATCGCGCGCCGGTGGTGGTGTCGCAGGTCTGGTACAAGGTCGGTTCCAGCTACGAAACCCCGGGCCAGACCGGTTTGTCCCACGCCCTGGAACACATGATGTTCAAGGGCAGCGCCAAGGTCGGCCCGGGCGAAGCCTCGCTGATCCTGCGTGACCTGGGCGCCGAGGAAAACGCCTTCACCAGCGACGACTACACCGCCTATTACCAGGTACTGGCCCGCGACCGCCTGGGCGTGGCCTTTGAGCTGGAAGCCGACCGCATGGCCAGCCTGCGCCTGCCGGCCGACGAGTTCAGCCGCGAGATCGAGGTCATCAAGGAAGAGCGGCGCCTGCGCACCGACGACAACCCGATGTCCAAGGCTTTTGAGCGTTTCAAGGCCATGGCGTACCCGGCCAGCGGATACCACACGCCGACCATCGGCTGGATGGCGGACCTGGACCGCATGAAGGTTGAGGAACTGCGCCACTGGTATCAGTCCTGGTATGTGCCCAACAACGCCACCCTGGTGGTGGTCGGCGACGTCACCCCCGACGAAGTGAAAACCCTGGCCCAGCGCTATTTCGGCCCGATCCCCAAACGCGACGTGCCGCCTGCCAAAGTCCCGATGGAGCTCGCCGAGCCTGGCGAACGCCAGATCACCCTGCATGTGCAAACCCAATTGCCCAGCGTGATCCTGGGTTTCAACGTGCCGGGCCTGGCCACCGCTGAAGACAAACGCTCGGTCAATGCGCTGCGCCTGATCTCGGCGCTGCTGGACGGCGGCTACAGCGCACGCATCCCCACGCAACTGGAGCGCGGCGAAGAGCTGGTGTCGGGGGGCTCGTCGAACTACGACGCCTACACCCGTGGCGACAGCCTGTTCACCCTCACCGCCACGCCCAACCAGCAAAAGAAGAAAACCATCGCCCAGGCCGAAGCCGGTCTGTGGCGCTTGCTGGACCAGCTCAAGGCCAAGCCGCCGACCGCTGACGAACTGGAACGCATCCGCGCCCAGGTCATCGCAGGCGTGGTCTACCAGCGCGACTCCATCACCAGCCAGGCCACGGCCATCGGCTCCCTGGAAACCGTCGGGCTGTCATGGAAACTCATGGACAGCGAACTCGCCGAGCTGCAAAGCGTGACCCCGCAAGACATCCAGAAGGCCGCGCGCACCTATTTCACCCGCGAACGCCTCAGCGTCGCCCATGTCCTGCCTGAGGAGAACGCTCATGAGTGACCGTAAACCCGCCCGCCTGGCATTGCCCGGCCTGATCGCCATGACCCTGGCCGTCGCCAGCGCCGCCTATTGCCTGCGCCCGGGCGATGCCCTCGCCAGCCCCGCGCCGGAACAGGCCAAGCCCAACAGCGCCCTGCAATCGCTGGCCGAGCTGGACGGCAAGGCGCCCACCAATCGCACGCTGGACGTGCAAACCTGGACCACCGCCGAAGGCGCCAAGGTGCTGTTCGTTGAAGCCCATGAGCTGCCCATGTTCGACCTGCGCATCCTGTTCGCCGCGGGCAGCAGCCAGGACGGCAACACCCCGGGCCTGGCGCTGATGACCAACGCCATGCTCAATGAAGGTGTACCGGGCAAGGATGTCGGCCAGATTGCCGCCGGTTTCGAGGGCTTGGGCGCAGATTTTGGCAACGGTGCCTATCGCGACATGGCCCTGGTGTCCCTGCGCGCCCTGAGTGCCAGCGATAAACGCGACGCGGCCCTGGCCCTGTTCAACCAGGTGATCGGCAAACCGACCTTCCCCGCCGACTCCCTGGCCCGCACCAAGAACCAACTGCTGGCAGGCTTCGAGTACCAGAAGCAGAACCCCGGCAAACTGGCGAGCCTGGAGCTGTTCAAGCGCTTGTATGGCGACCACCCTTATGGCCATTCCAGCGAAGGCACCGCCAAGACCGTTCCGGGCCTGACGCTTGCACAGCTGCGCGCGTTCCACGCCAAGGCCTACGCCGCCGGTAATGCGGTGATCGCGATGGTGGGCGACCTGTCCCGCGCCGAGGCCCAGGCCATGGCGGCCAAGGTGTCCGCCGCCCTGCCCAAGGGCCCGGCGCTGGCGAAAATCGCCCAACCTGTGGAGCCCAAGCCGGGGCTGAGCCACATTGAGTTCCCGTCCAAGCAAACCCATTTGTTGGTGGCAGAACTGGGCATCGACCGTGCCGACCCCGACTACGCCGCACTGTCGATGGGCAACCAGATCCTCGGCGGCGGTGGTTTCGGCACCCGCCTGATGAGTGAAGTACGCGAAAAACGCGGCCTGACCTACGGCGTGTACTCAGGCTTCTCGCCGATGCAAGTGCGCGGCCCGTTCATGATCAACCTGCAGACCCGCGCCGAAATGAGCGCCGGCACGCTGCAGTTGGTGCAGGACGTGCTCAGCGACTACCTCAAGGCCGGCCCGACCCAAAAGGAGCTGGATGACGCCAAGCGCGAACTGGCGGGCAGCTTTCCGCTGTCCACCGCCAGCAACGCCGATATCGTCGGGCAGTTGGGCGCCATGGGGTTCTATAACCTGCCGCTGAACTACCTTGAAGACTTCATGAAACAATCCCAGGCCCTGACCGTCGAGCAGGTCAAGGCCGCCATGAACAAACACCTGAGCGCCGACAAACTGGTCATTGTGACAGCGGGCCCAACCGTTGCACAAAAGCCGTTGCCGCCCCCTACAGACAAACCCACCGAGCAGCCGCTCGGGGTTCCGGAGCATTAATGGCCAGCCCATCGCGTCCCAAAAAACCTGTGCACAACGTCCATAACGGTGTGGGCCAATTGCGCATCATCGGTGGCGAGTGGCGCAGCCGTAAGCTGAGTTTCCCCGACGTCGTGGGCCTGCGCCCCACGCCGGACCGCGTGCGTGAAACCCTGTTCAACTGGCTCGCCCCCTACATCGCGGGTGCCAAAGTGCTGGATGCGTTCACCGGCAGTGGCGCGCTGTTTCTAGAAGCGCTGTCCCGTGGCGCCGCCATGGGCCAGGCACTGGACGCCAGCAATGTGGCCGTCTCCAGCCTCAAGGAACACCTGGGCACGCTGCGCTGCACCACCGGCCAGGTGCAGACCGCCGACGCCCTGCGCTACCTGGAGACCCAGGAAGCCCGGGCGTTTGACGTGGTCTTCCTCGACCCGCCGTTCAACCACAACCTGCTGCCCGCAGTCTGTGCGCTGCTGGAGCAGCGCCAGTGGCTGGCCGATGACGCCTGGGTGTATACCGAAAGCGAAACCGCGCCTTCGACCCTCGGCCTGCCGGGCACCTGGCGCCTGCACCGCGAACAGAAGTCTGGCCAGGTGTACTACGCGCTGTGGCAGCGCACCGCCGCGAACGCCGAATAAATCGCGCCAAACCCTGTAGCAAGGGGGCCTGGCCCCCGTTGCGAGAACCCCCGTGGCAACGACCTGCGACCGTTTCACCCCCGCCTTTGGCCTTGGCAACCCGCACCTGCAAACGTTGTGGGGGCCGCTGTGGCGCAACACCACGCACCTGGAGCGCCAGCGCGAACGACTGTGGCTGGCCGATGGCGATTTTCTCGACCTCGACTGGCACGGCCCGCACGATGCGCGCGCACCGCTGGTGCTGGTGTTGCACGGGCTCACCGGGTCGTCCAACTCACCTTACGTGGCCGGTTTGCAAAAAGCCCTGGCGGCGCAAGGTTGGGCCAGCGTGGCGTTGAACTGGCGCGGCTGTTCCGGCGAGCCGAACCTGCTGGCGCGCAGTTATCACTCTGGGGCCAGCGAAGACCTCGCCGAAGCCATTGCCCACCTGCGCACTCTGCGCCCTTTGGCACCGCTGTACGCCGTGGGGTATTCACTGGGGGGCAATGTGCTGCTCAAGCACCTGGGGGAAACCGGGCACGCCAGCGGTTTGCACGGGGCGGCGGCGGTGTCGGTGCCGTTTCGCCTGGACCAGTGCGCCGACCGCATCGGGCTGGGCCTGTCACGCATTTATCAGCGGCACTTCATGCGCGAAATGGTCGCGTACATCCAGGTCAAACAGCGCCAGTTTTTCAAGGACGGGCGTGAAGACGCCTTGAACACCCTGACTGCACTGGGGTCGCTGGAAAAAATGCGTACGTTCTGGGACTTCGATGGCCGCGTCACCGCGCCGCTGCACGGGTTTCTCAGTGCCGAGGATTATTACCGGCGGGCCTCAAGCCGTTACTACCTGGGCGGCATCCGCACGCCAACGCTGATGATCCAAGCGGCGGACGACCCCTTTGTGTTTGCCCACAGCCTGCCCGAGACCAGCGAGCTGTCGGACTGCACCGAGTTCGAGTTGCTGGCCAAGGGTGGGCACGTAGGTTTTGTCGATGGCAGCCTGAAGCAACCGGGCTACTACCTGGAGCGCCGCATCCCGCAGTGGCTGCTGGCGCAACACGGCTGACGCCGCGGGCGGCGATCAGTCGCCGGTAGCAATCGTACGCCGAGGGTCGGTGATCCACTCACTCCACGACCCCGCATACAACTTACCCAACGGATACCCGGCCAGGCACAGCGCGAACAGGTTATGGCACGCCGTCACGCCCGAGCCACAGTAGGCCACCAGGTCATCCGGCGAACGGTCCTGCAGTGCCGCCGCAAAGCGCTGTTTAAGCGCAGCAACCGGCAAAAACCGCCCGTCGCTGCCCAGGTTTTCGTTGAACGCGGCGCAGGACGCGCCGGGAATGTGCCCGGCAACCGGATCGATCGGCTCGACCTCCCCGCGAAAACGCGGCAAGGCGCGGGCGTCGATCAAGGTCAGCCCTGGTTCACCCAGGCGCTGTTGCAAATGGTCGGCATCCACCAGCAAGCGGCCGTCCGGCGCGCCCTCAAACTGCCCGCGCGCCACCACCGGCGTATCCAGGGTCAGCGGGAACCCGGCCGCGTGCCAGGCTTTCAGGCCGCCATCGAGGATAAACACGCCGTCGCGCTTGCCCAGCCAAGCCAGCAACCACCAGGCCCGCGCGGCAAAGGCGCCAGGACCGTCGTCGTACAGCACGATGTCACTGCTGGCACTAATGCCCCAGGCGCGCAGTTGCTCGGCCAACACCTCAGGCGCCGGCAGCGGGTGGCGGCCGGTCACGCCTTTAGTCACCGGCCCGCTCAAATGCCGCTCCAGGTCTGCGTACTGCGCGCCGTCGATATGCCCTTCGGCATAGCTGCACAGCCCGTAATCCGGGTCTTCCAGGGCAAAACGGCAATCGAGGACCACCAGCCCACCCAGCGCAAGGCGCTCGGCCAGTTGTGGGGGGCTGATCAGTTGGGCAAGCGGCATGACGGACTCCTGTGACAACAGTCGGGAAATAACCTACTTCACTTCTTCCAGCGCCTGATTCAACGGCACATAGAACTCTTTGAACAGTGCGTTTACTGCGTCCTTGGCCTGCGGGGTGATAAACCCGGCTTCCAGCACCAGCACCTGGTACACCCCGCGCTTGATCGCCTCGGCGCTCAAGTGGGTGGACTTCTCGTTGGTGGTGCACAAAAAACGCACCCACGAGGTCAGGATGATCCAGGCATTGAGGGTCAGGGCCTCGGTTTGCACCGGGTCCATGTTGAGGATGCCAGCATCGACAAACCCCTGGTAAATCGCCGCGCCCTGGATCAGGCAACGCTGGGAAAAACGCCGGTAACTGGTGGCCAGCTCCGGGTCGCTCTCCAGCAGGTGTTCAAGGTCGCGGTGCAAAAAACGGTAGCGCCACATACCGGCCAACACGGCCTGCAGGTAGAAACGCTTGTCTTCAACGGTCACAGCACGCCCCTGGGGCGGGCGCAAAAAACTGTCGACCAAGGCTTCGTACTCGCGAAACAGCACGGCGATGATCGCCTGCTTGTTGGGGAAGTGGTAGTACAAATTGCCCGGGGAAATTTCCATGTGGGCGGCGATGTGGTTGGTGCTGACACTGCGCTCGCCCTGCTGGTTAAACAGCTCCAGGCTGGTTTGCACAATGCGTTCGCTGGTCTTTACTCGTGGGGCCATAGGGGAATCAGCTTCGCTTACCAGAAGTCCACGCATCTTACGGCCTATCCTGACCCCGAGAAACCTGCACGAACGTGCAATGTCGTTTGACAATATAGAGCAACAACTCTAAAACGATGGAAGACCTATAAAAACAGGGAGCTTCGCCATGCCTGCCAACGTTGCCTACCTGCAAGATTCCCCGGTGTCTAACCCGCTTGCGCAGCTGCTCGACACGCAACGCCGCGCCTACGCCGCCAACCCCATGCCACCGGCGGCCCAACGCCAGGCCTGGCTCAAGGCCTTGCACGACCTGCTCAGCCAGGAACGCCAGGCCTTGATTGACGCCATCAGCCGTGATTTCAGCCATCGCAGCGCCGATGAAACCCTGTTCGCTGAATTGATGCCCAGCCTGCACGGCATTCACTACGCCAGCAAACACCTCAAGCGCTGGATGAAACCGTCCCGCCGCACGGTCGGCATTGCCTTCCAGCCCGCCTCGGCCAACGTCATCTACCAACCGCTGGGGGTGGTTGGCGTGATCGTGCCCTGGAACTACCCGCTGTACCTGGCCATCGGCCCGCTGGTGGGCGCCTTGGCGGCGGGCAATCGGGTGATGCTCAAACTCAGCGAGTCCACCCCCGCCACCGGGCAATTGCTCAAGACCCTGCTGGCGAAGATCTTCCCCGAAGACCTGGTGTGCGTGGTGCTGGGCGACGCGCAGGTGGGCATCGCCTTCTCCGGGTTGCCCTTTGATCACGTGTTGTTCACCGGCGCCACCAGCATCGGCAAGCAGGTGATGCGCGCGGCGGCCGAGCACCTCACGCCGGTCACCCTGGAATTGGGCGGCAAGTCACCGGCCATTGTGTCTGCCGATGTGCCGTTGCAACACGCCGCCGAACGCATCGCCTTTGGCAAGACGCTCAACGCGGGGCAAACCTGTGTGGCCCCCGACTACGTGCTGGTGCCGCAAGAACGCGTCGAAGCGTTCGTGGAGGCCTACACCCAGGCAGTCCGCAGGTTTTATCCCACACTGGCCGACAACCCCGACTACACCGCCATCATCAACGACCGACACCTGGCACGCCTTAACCATTACCTCAAGGATGCCACCGACAAAGGCGCCACCCTGATCCCGCTGTACGCACAAGGTCAGGACCGGCGCATGGGCCACAGCCTGTTATTAAATGTCAGCGACGAGATGATCGTGATGCAGGACGAAATATTCGGCCCGGTGCTGCCGGTGGTGCCGTACCGCGACCTGGACCAGGCCCTCGCCTACATCAACGCACGCCCTCGCCCACTGGCCCTGTATTACTTCGGCTACAACAAGGCCGAGCAGGATCGCGTGCTCCACCACACTCATTCCGGCGGCGTTTGCCTGAACGACACCCTGCTGCACGTGGCCCAGGACGACCTACCGTTTGGCGGCGTCGGCCCCTCGGGCATGGGCCATTACCACGGCCACGAAGGCTTCCTGACCTTCAGCAAGGCCAAGGGCGTGCTGGTCAAGCAGCGCTTTAACGCGTCGCGGCTGATTTACCCGCCGTATGGCAAGCCCTTGCAGAAACTGATCCAGGCGTTGTTCGTGCGCTGACCAACCGACCTTGGGATAACACCAAAAATGCCCACCCGCCTGCCTGACTCAACCGCGCTGTCGCGGCGCGGCGTCCTGAAAATCGGCCTGTGCGCCAGCGCCTTCCTGGCCACCGCCGGGCTGGGCGCCAGCCTCAGTGGCTGCTCCAGCAGTGCCCCGGCCAGCGGCTTTGCGCTGTTGCGCAGCACCGACCTGCCGTTTTTGCGAGCGCTGATCCCGGTGCTGATGGAAGGTGCCGACACCGCCGAAGGGGTAGCCGCCAGCGTTGACGACACGCTGCACGCCCTGGATTACAGCCTGAAGCACCTGTCGCCGGAAATGCTCAAGCTCACCCGGCAGTTGTTCGACGTTCTGGGCATGGCCATCACCCGCGGCCCGCTGACCGGTATCTGGGGCCGCTGGGAAAACGCCAGTCCCCAGCAGGTCCGCCACTTCCTGCACCGCTGGGAAAACAGTGCCCTGAACCTGTTGCGCATGGGCCAGGGCTCGCTGCTCAAGCTGGTGATGATGGCCTGGTATTTCCGGCCTGCGTCCTGGGCTCATTGCGGCTATCCCGGCCCACCAAACATCTGACGACACGCCAGCCCCTTAAAACCCGAGAGCCTGCTGATGCCCGTACCCGACCTGTTCCGCGACGGCCTCGCCCGTGGCTGGAAAACCTACAACGGCGCCGCCCTGGACCAGGACCTGAGCCTGCAAGCCGACGTTGCGATCATCGGCAGCGGCGCGGGCGGCGGCACCACCGCCGAAATCCTCAGCGCCGCAGGCTACAAGGTGCTGTTGATTGAAGAAGGCCCGCTCAAGACCAGCAGCGACTTCAAGCTGCTCGAAGACGAGGCCTACGCCAGCCTCTACCAAGAGGGCATTGGCCGCATGAGCAAGGACGGCGCCATCACCATCCTGCAAGGCCGGGCGGTGGGCGGCACCACGTTAATCAACTGGACGTCGAGTTTTCGCACACCCGACCAGACGCTTTCCCACTGGGCCAGCGAATACGCGGTGAAGGGCCACAGCAGCGCCGAGATGGCGCCCTGGTTCGACAGGATGGAACAGCGCCTGGGCATCGCACCCTGGGCCGTGCCGCCCAATGCCAATAACGATGTGCTGCGCAGGGGCTGCGAAAAGCTCGGTTACCGCTGGCACGTTATCCCGCGCAACGTGCGCGGCTGTTTCAACCTGGGCTATTGCGGCATGGGTTGCCCGGTCAACGCCAAGCAATCGATGCTGGTGACCACCCTGCCGGCCACCCTGGATAAGGGCGGCGAGTTGCTGTACCTGGCCCGCGCCGAGCGCTTCACTTACCGCGGCGACGCCATCGCAACCCTTGAATGCGTGGCCATGGACGCCCGCTGCGTGGCCCCCACCGGGCGCACGATCACGGTCAACGCCCGGCATTACGTGCTGGCGGGCGGCGGTATCAATAGCCCCGCGCTGCTGATGCGCTCGGGCACGCCCGACCCGCACTCGCGCCTGGGCAAACGGACGTTCCTGCACCTGGTGAACTTCTCTGCCGCGCTGTTCGACGAGGTGATCAACCCGTTCTACGGCGCCCCGCAGTCGATCTATTCCGACCATTTTCAGTGGCAGGACGGCATCACCGGCAAAATGTCCTACAAGCTGGAAGTGCCGCCCCTGCACCCCGCGCTCGCCAGCACCTTGCTGGGCGGTTATGGCCCGCAGAATGCGCTGGACATGGCCCAACTGCCTCACACCCACGCCATGCTCGCCCTGCTGCGCGACGGTTTTCACCCGCAAAGCCCGGGTGGCGAGGTGTCGTTGCGCGGCGACGGCACGCCGGTGCTCGACTACCCCGTGTCGTCCTACGCCTGGAACGGCCTGCGCCGGGCCTTCCACAGCATGGCCGAGATCCAGTTCGCGGGCGGCGCACGGTCCGTCATGCCATTGCACAGCGACGCGCGCCCGGTGAAAACCCTGGCCGAGGCCCGCCAACTGATCGACGGCCTCAACCTCGAGCTGCACCGCACGCGCCTGGGCAGTGCCCATGTGATGGGCGGTTGCGCCATGGGCGAAGACCCCACAAACGCAGTGACCGACAGCCTCGGGCGCCATCATCAGGTGCGCAACCTGTCGATCCACGACGGCTCGCTGTTTCCCACCAGCATTGGCGCAAACCCCCAACTGTCGGTGTACGGGCTGACCGCGCAACTGGCCACGGCGTTGGCCGAACGCCTGAAAAACGCCTGAAAAACCGCGTATCGGCGACGTTTATCGTGCCGTGTTGCGAATAAGTTGACTTGGCCGACCGGGATGGCTGCGATACCATCCGGTTCCCCAACGGACTCCGCCAGGACGACGCGATGAACCGAGTGTTGTACCCAGGGACCTTCGACCCGATTACCAAAGGCCATGGCGATCTGGTCGAACGTGCCTCGCGACTGTTCGACCACGTCATCATTGCGGTCGCAGCCAGCCCCAAGAAAAACCCCTTGTTTGCCCTGGAACAACGCGTGGAGCTGGCCCGTGAGGTCACCCGGCACCTGCCGAATGTGGAAGTGGTCGGTTTCTCGACGCTGCTGGCACATTTCGCCAAGGAACAGAACGCCAACGTGTTTCTGCGTGGGCTGCGGGCGGTGTCGGACTTCGAGTACGAATTCCAGCTGGCCAACATGAACCGCCAACTGGCGCCGGACGTCGAAAGCCTGTTTCTTACGCCGTCGGAACGTTATTCGTTCATTTCCTCGACGTTGGTGCGGGAAATCGCCGCGCTGGGCGGAGATATCAGCAAGTTCGTGCACCCGGCCGTCGCCGAAGCGCTGACCCTGCGGTTCAAGAAGTAAACCTGCGAACCCTGCGCCCGCGTGCACTGCGGGCGCCAATGCGGCACAATTGCGCGCATTCGTTTTCAAAATGCCTTGGCTGACGGCCCTGGCAGGAGTTTCCATGTCTTTGATCATCACCGACGATTGCATCAATTGCGACGTCTGCGAACCCGAGTGCCCGAACGCTGCCATCTCCCAGGGTGAAGAGATCTACGTGATCGACCCGAACCTGTGCACCCAGTGCGTGGGCCACTACGACGAGCCTCAGTGCCAGCAAGTGTGCCCGGTGGATTGCATCCCACTGGATGAAACGCACCCGGAAACCGAAGAACAGCTGATGGACAAGTACCGCAAGATCACCGGCAAGGCCTGAGGCCTTGCCGAAGGGGTGAGGCGGTCAGCCGTCAGCGCTGACACTTGGGGCAAAACACACTCGCCCGCTGCCCCAGCACCACATTGCGCAGTTCGGTCCCGCACACCTTGCAGCCCTCGCCGCCGCGGCCATACACGAACAGTTCCTGCTGGAAATACCCCGGCTGCCCGTCCCCGCCGATAAAGTCGCGAAGCGTGGTCCCGCCGCGCTCGATCGCCGCCGCCAGCACCCGCTTGATCTCGATCGCAAGCTTGAGGTAACGCGCCCGGGAAATCCCGCCGGCCTCGCGGCGGGGGTCAATCCCGGCGGCAAACAGCGCTTCGGTCGCGTAGATATTGCCCACGCCCACCACCACTGCGTTGTCCATGATGAACGGCTTGACCGCCATCGACCGCCCGCGAGACAGCGCAAACAAGCGCTCGCCGTCAAACAGGTCGGTCAACGGCTCGGGCCCCAGGCGAATCAGCAACTCGTGGTTCAGCGCGTCGGTGCTCCACAGCATCGCGCCAAAACGCCGCGGGTCGGTATAGCGCAGGGCCAGGCCCGACTCCAGCTCGATGTCCACGTGCTCATGCTTGGCCGCCGGCAACCCGGCCTCCACCAGCCGCAGGTTGCCCGACATGCCCAGGTGGCTGATCAAGGTGCCGACCTCGGCGTTGATCAGCAGGTACTTGGCCCGCCGCTCCACCTGCACGATGCGTTGCCCGGACAGGCGCACGTCCAGGTCTTCGGGGATCGGCCAGCGCAGGCGCCGCTCACGCACGATCACGCGGCTGACCCGCTGGCCTTCCAGGTGCGGCGCGATCCCGCGCCGGGTGGTTTCGACTTCAGGCAACTCAGGCATGTCTACCTCTGAAATGTAGGATTAGTGCGCGCCCAGCTCGCGAATCGACAACTTCAGGCTCTCGAAGTCGTACTCCGACAGGCCGATGTGGTCCAGCACCAGCGGGCCGACGGCCTGCCACTCGTGGTCGTCCACCTGGTTGCCCAGCACCCGGTAGGAAGCACAGATGTGCTCGGCCATTTTCAGGATCGCCAGCAGGTTTTTCAGCTGCGGGTTGCGCGGTGACTCATCGCTGAAAATCGCCAGGGCGTTGTGGTGGTTGGCAATGGCGTCGGTCACATGCTCGGGCAGGCGCCAGGACTTGGCGGTGTAGTAGCCCACCACCGCGTGGTTGGTGTTGAACACGCGGTTTTCGGTGTCCACCACCCGGCAGCCGGGGCCGGCGCTGGCGTAGGCTTCTTCGAGCACCGCCATGTAATTGGGGAACCGCTTGAGCATCAACGGCACGCCGCAATCGTGGAACAGGCCCAGGGCGTAGGCTTCATCCACCGCCTGGGTGCCGGTGCGCTTGGCCAGGGTCAGGCAGGTCATCGCCACATCCTGGGCGGTGTCCCAGAAACGGTTGAGGGTGACGATGGTGTCGTCGCTCATTTCGCCCTTGATCGACTGGGCGTTGATCAGGTTGACGATGGAGCGGCTGCCCAGCAGGTTCACCGCTCGCTGGATCGAGGCGATTTTGTTGCTCAGGCCGTAATACGGCGAGTTGACGATTTTCAACAGCGCACCGGACAGGCCCGGGTCCTGGGCGATCAGCCGGGCGATCACTTCCAGGTCCGGGTCGGGCATGTACTGCTCCATCTGCAAATCCACCATGATTTGCGGTTGAGGCGGCACGCTGATGCCTTGCAAGGCCTGCTGGATCTGTTCGGGTGAAAGCTCTTGGGGCATAAGGACACACTCTGGACTAGGCGGCGATTCTACCCTTTATGCCGCCAGGGCCGACAGCGCCAACGCCGACCGATACGCGCACCGACGACCAAGCCCCGCGTGTCCGGCGGCGCGGCCAATGCTTGCGCAACACGGTATACTCCCGCTCTTTTTTCCCGGAGCGACGTCATGTCCCTGCCAAGCCTGCGTCTCAAAGCCAACGCCGATCGTCGTTTGCGCAACGGCCACCTGTGGGTCTACAGCAACGAAATCGACGTGGCCGCCACCCCACTCCACGGCTTCCAGGCAGGCGACCAGGCCATTCTGGAAGCGGCCGGCGGTAAGCCGCTGGGCATCGTGGCCATGAGCCCCAACAACCTGATCTGCGCCCGCGTGCTGTCGCGCGACATTAAGTTGCCGTTGGACAAGTCCCTGTTGGTGCACCGCCTCAACGTGGCCCTGTCCCTGCGCGAGCGCTTGTTCGACAAGCCGTTCTACCGCCTGGTGTACGGCGACTCCGACCTGCTGCCGGGCCTGGTGGTGGACCGTTTCGGCGACATCCTGGTGGTGCAGATCGCCTCGGCGACCATGGAAGCCCACAAGAGCGACGTGATCGCCGCCCTGACCCAGGTGCTCAAACCCAGCGGCATCCTGTTCAAGAACGACTCCGCCGCCCGTGACGCCGAAGGCCTTGGCCGTTATGTCGAAACCGTCTTTGGCCTGGTGCCGGAGTGGGTGGCCCTTGAAGAGAACGGCGTGAAATTCGAAGCCCCGGTGATCGAAGGCCAGAAGACCGGCTGGTTCTACGACCACCGCATGAACCGCGCCCGCCTGGCCCCGTATGCCAAGGGCAAGCGCGTGCTGGACCTGTACAGCTACATCGGCGGCTGGGGTGTGCAGGCTGCGGCCTTTGGCGCCAGCGAAGTGTTCTGCGTCGACGCCTCAGGCTTCGCCCTCGACGGCGTGGAGCGCAACGCCAGCCTCAACGGCTTTGCCGAGAAAATGACCTGCATCGAAGGCGACGTGTTCGAGGCGCTCAAGGAGCTCAAGGCCGCCGAAGAACGTTTTGACGTGATCGTCGCCGACCCGCCCGCCTTCATCAAACGCAAAAAAGACATGAAAAACGGCGAAGGCGCCTACCGCCGCCTCAACGAGCAAGCCATGCGCCTGCTCAGCAAAGACGGCATCCTGGTCAGCGCCTCGTGCTCCATGCACCTGCCCGAAGACGACCTGCAAAACATCCTGCTGACCAGCGCCCGCCACCTGGACCGCAACATCCAGATACTCGAGCGCGGCGGCCAGGGCCCGGACCACCCGGTGCACCCGGCGATTGTCGAGACGCGCTACATCAAGAGCATTACCTGCCGGTTGTTGCCTAACAGCTGATACGCAGCGCCAACAGGGGAGTGGCTTGTCCCTCCCCTGCCGGTTTTGTGCTGCGCCATCGATTGACTTTCTCCTGCACCAAATCAATCCTCCCCACTCCTTCAAGGATCGGTTGCCGATTGATGCCCGCCCTCATCACCCCCGCCCGCAAGACCGCTGCCATCGTGTTGCTCATGACCATGACGGTGCTCGGCGTATTTCCCTTGGATGTGGTACTGCCTGCGTTCCCGGCCATGGCAGCGCATTTCGGCACGTCGGTGGCCGATATTGCCTTGTCCATCAGCCTGTTCTCCGTGGGTTTTTCCTGTTCCCTGCTGTTTGTGGGGCCGCTGTCCGACAACCTGGGACGAAAAAAGGTGTTGATCGTCGGCATGGGCATCGCCGTCGCGGGGTCGGTGGGCTGTGCGGTGGCGCAGAGTTATGCAGGCTTTCTGTTTTGCCGGCTGGTCCAGGCGGTGGGCTGCGGCAGTTTTGTGCTGTCCCAGGCGCTGGTGCAGGACTTGTTCGTGGGCAAGGAACAGGAGCGGCTGCGCATTGCGATTGTCACGGCGGGCGGGGTCTGTATCTCGGTATCGCCGCTGGTGGGCAGTTGGCTGCAAACCTGGCTGGGCTGGCGCGCCAGCTTCCAGGTGTTTGTGGCCATCGGGCTGGTGCTGATGGTCATGGCCTGGCGCCTGCTGGACACCGCGCCCCGCAAGGCGACGGCCGCCCACACCTCGATCGTGCGGGCCTACGGGCGGGTGTTCTCCGACCGGCGTTTTGTCAGCTATTGGCTGATTTCAGCGCTGGCCTTCGCCTGCCATTTCGCCTTTATGGTGGTGTCGCCCATCATTTTGATGGAGCAACTGGCCCTCACGCCCTATCAGTTTTCCCTGGTCCTGCTGCTCTACGGCGCCGCCTATGTGCTGGGGGGCATGGGTGCGGGATGGATGAACCGCTGGATGGAAGGCCACACGCAAATTGCCACCGGGCAATGGTTGATCGTGGTGTCGGCGCTGTTGATGCTGCTGCTTCAGGGGCTGTTTGGCCTGAGCGTCGCCAGCGTGATCGTACCGATGATCCTCTGCACCGCCGGTACGACGATCTCCCGGCCCATCTCCTCGTCACGCGCCATGGGGCTGTTTCCTGAAAACGCCGGGGCCAGCGCGTCGGCCGGGAACATGATCATTTTTATCTCGGGCGGCGTGATCAGCGGGCTCGTCAGCCAAACGGGCGAGCAGGTGGCAACCGTGCTGGCGGTCAGCTTTCTGCTCATGAGCGCCATCGGCATGGGGCTCAACGCGCAGCTAAGGCGCCAGCCACACGTCCCGTAGCCGCTAACTTCACGCTCCCGGCCATTCCCTCGCGCCGCCAGCGGTGTAGAATCGGCCCTATTCATCGCCAGTCATCCCCCGGCGGGTTTATGAGCTCAAGGCCACTGCGTGCGGCGATCCCGCAACGTTTGAGGCAACGTTTGGACACACGGCCATTTTTCGGGTGCTCCAGCCGTCAATAGAAGCTCACTTCCCCTTTAGCACCTGATTAGCCGCCCGGAGTGTTCCATGCCCGATTACCGCTCGAAAACATCCACCCATGGCCGCAATATGGCCGGCGCCCGCGCACTGTGGCGTGCCACGGGGATGAAAGATGACGACTTCAAAAAGCCGATCATCGCGATTGCCAACTCGTTCACCCAGTTTGTACCCGGTCACGTGCACCTCAAGGACCTGGGCCAACTGGTCGCCCGCGAAATCGAACGCGCGGGCGGCGTGGCCAAAGAGTTCAACACCATCGCCGTGGACGATGGCATCGCCATGGGCCATGACGGCATGCTGTATTCCCTGCCGAGCCGCGAGATCATCGCCGACTCCGTCGAATACATGGTCAACGCCCACTGCGCCGACGCCATTGTGTGCATTTCCAACTGCGACAAGATCACCCCCGGCATGCTCATGGCCTCCTTGCGCCTGAACATCCCGGTGATCTTCGTCTCTGGCGGTCCGATGGAAGCGGGCAAGACCAAGCTCGCCAGCCACGGCCTGGACCTGGTGGATGCCATGGTCATCGCCGCCGATTCCAGCGCGTCTGACGAGAAAGTCGCGGAATACGAGCGCAGCGCCTGCCCGACCTGCGGTTCGTGCTCCGGCATGTTCACCGCCAACTCGATGAACTGCCTGGTGGAAGCCCTGGGTCTGGCCTTGCCGGGCAACGGTTCCACCCTGGCCACCCACAGCGACCGCGAGCAGTTGTTCCTGCAGGCTGGCCGCACCATCGTCGAGCTGTGCAAGCGCTACTACCACGACAATGACGAGTCGGTGTTGCCGCGCAACATCGCCAACTTCAAGGCGTTCGAGAACGCCATGACGCTGGACATCGCCATGGGCGGTTCCACCAACACCATCCTGCACTTGCTGGCCGCGGCCCAGGAGGCCGAGATCGACTTCGACCTGCGCGACATCGACCGTCTGTCCCGTCACGTGCCGCAGTTGTGCAAGGTCGCGCCGAACATCCAGAAGTACCACATGGAAGACGTGCACCGCGCTGGCGGGATCTTCTCCATCCTGGGCTCCCTGGCCCGTGGCGGCCTGTTGCACACCGACCTGCCGACCGTGCACAGCAAGAGCATTGCCGAAGGCATCGCCCGGTGGGACATCACCCAGACCAGCGACGAAGCCGTGCACACCTTCTTCAAGGCAGGCCCGGCGGGCATCCCCACGCAAACCGCGTTCAGCCAGTCGACCCGTTGGGAAACCCTGGACGACGACCGTGAAAACGGCTGCATCCGCAGCGTCGAGCACGCCTACTCCAAAGAAGGCGGCCTGGCCGTGCTGTACGGCAACATCGCGCTGGACGGCTGCGTGGTGAAAACCGCCGGTGTGGATGAGTCCATCCACGTGTTCGAAGGCAACGCCAAGATCTTCGAAAGCCAGGACAGCGCCGTACGCGGCATCCTCGCCGACGAAGTGCAGGCAGGCGACATCGTGATCATCCGCTACGAAGGCCCCAAAGGCGGCCCGGGTATGCAAGAGATGCTCTACCCCACCTCGTACCTCAAATCCAAAGGCCTGGGCAAAGCGTGCGCCCTGCTCACCGACGGCCGCTTCTCCGGCGGCACCTCGGGCCTGTCCATCGGCCACGCCTCGCCGGAAGCGGCAGCGGGCGGCGCGATTGGCTTGGTACAAGATGGCGACAAGGTACTGATCGACATTCCGAACCGCTCGATCAACCTGTTGATCAGCGATCAAGAGCTGGCCGCCCGCCGCGTCGAGCAAGACAAGAAAGGCTGGAAACCGGTCGAGAAACGCCCACGCAAAGTCACCACCGCGTTGAAGGCCTACGCCCTGCTGGCCACCAGTGCCGACAAGGGTGCGGTGCGGGACAAGGCGTTGCTGGACGGCCTGTAACCGGCTCCCATAAAAAATGCCCCGCCAAGTGCGGGGCATTTTTTTGCCTGTTCACACCCCTTGCAGACAGTGCAGCACCCGCACTGACCGCGGTGTGGTTACTGGATCTCGTCCGGCTTGACGATCACCCAGTTCTTGTCCGCCGTCACCGGCAGCCCTTCCTTGGCCTGGGCTGCCGCGTGCTTGGCCATCATGCCGTTCAACTGCGTCATGTATTTGTCCTTGCGGTTGACCCACAGGTGGATGCCGCCCTTGGCCACGTCCACGTCGTGGAACAGCATGTAGCCATCACTGGTCGGGGTGTCGCCGCCCACAATCACCGGTTTTTTCCATTCGTCGATGTAAGTGAGGATCGCCGCGTGTTTGCCCGCCATCCAGGTGGCCGGGGCCCACAGGTAGGGGGTGAGTTCCAGGCCCAGGTTGGCTTTTTCGTCATACTTGCCCGCCGCAATCTGCTTGCGGGCGGTGGTCAGCTCGCCGGTCTTGCGGTCTTTGAGCAAGGTCGTCACGCCGATGACATTCTCGGGCTTGACGTTGTAGCCGTACTTGGGATCGGCCGCGACCATGCGCACCAACTCCTCGGACGCCGCGGTCATCACGTACACCTCGATGCCGTTTTCCATCAACTTGTTGTACAGCTCGGCCTGGCCGGTGAAGACTTTGGGCGGCTGCACCTCGGACGTTTTCACCACGTCGCCTTCGTAATACGTGACCGGCACTGGCTTGCCGGAGGCCATCAGCTCGTCGACGTAGCCCTTGAGTTCCTTGAGGGTGAAGCCGGAAAAAATCTGCGCCACCCACGGGTAGCAGACCATGTCGTCCACCTCGCAAAGGCGATAGTAGTAACTGAACAGACTTTCCTTATGGTCGGCCGTGTCTTTAAACGGGATAAGTTTGAGCGACGGGTCCATGGTGTCGCGGGTAATCAGGCCTTTGTTTTCCAGGTACGGCAGCAACGACTCTTCCAGGTCATAGCGGTAGCTGGTGTTGTCCATGTCGAACACCGCGAAGTTACCCTTGTGGGCGTTGGCGGCGATCATCGCATTCAATTGCTGGGCGGCAGGCGCCGGCCAGTGTTTCAACTCGGTAGCGGCCATGGCCTGGCTGGCAAGGCCCAGGCACAGCGCGGCGGCAAACAGTCTCGGTGCGAGCTTCATCGGCGTTTTCTCCCTGAGTGAAAGACGTCGACGCTAACAAATCCATGTGACAGATACCGCCCGAGCACGACCGCTTTCGTCCAAATCCCGTCACCGACATGCGCCTGAGCGTCAACGGCTTATGCCAAAAACGACAGTCGCCATTCCATTTAGGTATTAAATCAATATATTTCAAGCTGTTAGGCTTACCGGTTCGCAATCGCAGGCTCACGCGATTGGCTGCCCTCGACATGGAGCTTCAATGAATCTGCCCCTGGTTCTCAACCTGCTGGTGTTCCTCGCGTTACTGCTGGGCCTGGCACAAACCCGCCGTACCTCATGGAGCCTGGCCAAAAAGGTGTTGTTCGCCCTGGTGCTCGGCGTGGTATTCGGCGTCGCGCTGCACACGGTCTACGGCGCCGGTCACCCGGTACTCAAGGCCTCCATCGGCTGGTTCGACCTGGTCGGCAACGGTTACGTGCAGTTGCTGCAAATGATCGTGATCCCGCTGGTCTTTGCCTCGATCCTCAGCGCCGTGGCGCGCTTGCACAATGCCTCGTCCCTGGGCAAGATCAGCTTTCTGACCATTGGCACGCTGCTGTTCACCACCGCCATCGCCGCGCTGATCGGCATCGGCCTCACCAACCTGTTCGGCCTCACCGCCGAAGGCCTGGTAGCCGGCAGCCAGGAAATGGCGCGCCTGCAAGTGATCCAGAGTGATTACGCGGGCAAGGTCACCGACCTGAATATCCCGCAGTTGCTGCTGTCGTTCATCCCGCAAAACCCGTTCGCCGACCTGGCGCGGGCCAAACCGACCTCGATCATCAGCGTGGTGATCTTCGCCGCGTTCCTGGGGGGGGCCGCACTGCAACTGCTCAAGGACGATGTGGAAAAAGGCCAGAAAGTGCTCAACGCCATCGACACCCTGCAAGCCTGGGTGATGCGCCTGGTGCGCCTGGTGATGAAGCTGACGCCGTATGGCGTGCTGGCGTTGATGACCAAGGTGGTCGCCAGCTCCAACCTGCAAGACATCATCAAGCTCGGCAGTTTTGTGGTGGTGTCTTACATCGCCCTGGGCCTGATGTTCATGGTGCATGGCCTGCTGTTGTCGCTGGCCGGGATCAACCCGCTGCGGTTTTTCCGCAAGGTGTGGCCGGTGCTGACCTTTGCCTTCACCAGCCGCTCCAGCGCCGCCAGCATCCCGCTGAGCATCGAGGCGCAAACCCGCCGCCTGGGCATCCCCCAGTCCATCGCAGGCTTTGCCGCCTCGTTTGGCGCAACCATTGGCCAGAACGGCTGCGCCGGGCTTTACCCCGCGATGTTGGCAGTGATGGTGGCGCCGACCGTGGGCATCAACCCGCTGGACCCGTTGTGGATCGCCACGCTGGTCGCGATTGTCACCTTGAGCTCGGCCGGTGTTGCGGGCGTGGGCGGGGGCGCGACCTTTGCCGCGCTGATCGTATTGCCTGCCATGGGCTTGCCGGTGTCACTGGTGGCGCTGCTGATTTCGGTGGAGCCGCTGATCGACATGGGCCGCACCGCATTGAACGTAAACGGTTCGATGACGGCAGGGGCGATTACCAGCCAGGTCATGGGGCAGACCGATAAAGCCCGGCTCAATGCCGATGAGCATGGGCATTTAGCGGGTTGAGCAAGCCCTAAGCTGCAAGCAGGCGCCACTCGGCCCTGGCTTGCAGCGCCAGGCTAGCGACAGCCCCTCTCCCACACCTCGAAGTGATACGCGGGCTTGTCGTCTTGCGCCGGGTTTTCCTGGTTGGACACCAGCGTCCACTGGCCCGCATCGAACGGCGGAAACCACGCATCCCCTTCCGGGCTCAGCGCCACCCGCGTCAGGTACAAGCGGTCTGCGTGCGCCAGCCCCTGTGCATACAACTGCGCGCCGCCAATCAACATCAGCTCGTCCACGCCCTGGGCCTTGGCCCATTCCTCGGCCCGCGCCACTGCGGCGTCCAGGGACGGGAAAACTTCTGCACCTTCAAGCACAAGGCCGGTCTGACGGCTGACCACAATGTTCAGGCGCCCCGGCAGCGGTCGGCCCAGGGAGTCCCAGGTCTTGCGCCCCATGATGATCGGCTTGCCCAGGGTGGTGGCCTTGAAGTATTTGAAATCCCCCGGCAAGTGCCAGGGCATGCTGTTGTCGACGCCGATCACGCGGTTTTCACCGAGGGCTGCGATCAGGCTTAAAGGGAGAGATTTTTTCATGCGGGCGAGAATACCAGAGCCGCGCGCGGCATACCCTAATGGGCTGGGTTATGCTCCTGACTCACCCGCTCAACAGGACAACGCGTGACTGCCTTGACCCCTCTGCACACCCTTTGGCTCACCGAGGCCGTGCGCCTGCGCGAAGAACACGCAGGCCCCCTGGACGATCAGCAAGCCAACCGCCAGGCCCGCGCCGCAGGCGGCGACCTGGCCACGCGCATCCAGCAACGCGCCCTGTGGCTGGCCGAACGTGACGGTCTCACCGCCGCCCTGGGCCGCTGGTTGCAAGGCGCGCGCCTGGCACTGGTGGTGCTGGCCATCGTCGCAATCGTCAGCGGTGCCGGGCTGGGCGTTGCCGCATTGGGCAACGGCCTGGCGCCGGTCAACGTGTTCTGGGCCCTGGGCAGCCTGCTGGGCCTGAACCTGATCCTCTTGCTGAGCTGGGCGCTGGGGCTGATCTTTGCCGGTGAACACAGCGCCAGCCTGGGCCGCCTGTGGTTGTGGCTCAGCGAAAAACTCGCGCGCGACGCCAAGGCCGCGCAGTTGGCGCCCGCCCTGCTGATCCTGCTGCAACGGCGCAAACTCAACCGCTGGGCGGTGGGCATGCTGGTCAACGGCCTGTGGCTGCTGGCCCTGCTCAGTGCGATGGCCATTGTGCTGACCCTGCTCGCCACCCGGCGCTACGGGTTTGTGTGGGAAACCACCCTCCTGGGCGCCGACACCTTCGTCAACGTCACCCAAGCCCTCGGCGCCCTGCCCGCCCTGCTGGGCTTCAACGTGCCATCGGTGGACATGATCCGCGCCAGCGGCGACGCCGCCCTGAACCTCGAAAGCGCCCGCCAAACCTGGGCCGCGTGGCTGGTGGGCGTGCTGCTGGTGTATGGCATCCTGCCCCGCCTGATGCTCGCGCTGCTGTGCCTGGGCCGTTGGAAACAAGGGCGCGCCGGGCTGCGTCTGGACCCCGACCTGCCCGGCTACAGCCCCCTGCGCGAACGCCTGATGCCCAGCAGCGAACGGCTCGGCGTCAACGATGCGGCCCCCGACTTGCTGCACACCGCCACCTCCCGCCTCAGCGACGCGCCCCGCGACGGTGCCTTGCTGGTGGCCATTGAACTCGACGACCAACACCCCTGGCCACCCACCTTGCCGAGCGGGGTGAAACACGCCGGTATCCTCGACAGCCGCGAATCGCGCAACACCTTGCTGGACCAACTCACGCGCTTCCCGCCCGCCCGCCTGCTCATCGCCTGCGACCCGCGCCGCTCGCCGGACCGTGGCAGCCTGGCGCTTATCGCCGAGCTGGCCCGCAACGCCACGGCCACGCGCGTCTGGCTGCTGCAAGCCCCGCCCGGGCAAGCGCTGGACGCCGAGCGCCTGGGCGACTGGCACAGCGCGCTGCACCAGTTGCAACTGCCCTTCGCCGACTGCGCACCGCTGAACTGGCTGGAGACAGGCCATGACTAACCCGCTGAAACTGGCCGTGGTCGGCCACACCAACGTCGGCAAGACCTCGCTGTTGCGCACCCTCACCCGTGACGTGGGCTTTGGCGAAGTGTCCCACCGCCCCAGCACCACCCGGCATGTCGAAGGCGCGCGCCTGTCGGTGGACGGCGAGCCCTTGCTGGAGCTGTACGACACCCCCGGCCTTGAAGACGCCATCGCCCTGCTCGACTACCTCGAACGCCTCGACCACCCCGGCGAACGCCTCGACGGCCCGGCCCGGCTCGCACGGTTTCTGGACGGCAGCGAAGCGCGCCAGCGTTTCGAGCAAGAGGCCAAGGTGGTGCGCCAGCTGCTGGCCTCGGACGCCGGGCTGTATGTGATCGACGCCCGCGAGCCGGTGCTGGCCAAGTACCGCGACGAGCTGCAGGTGCTGGCCAGTTGCGGCAAGCCGCTGCTGCCGGTGCTCAACTTTGTGAGCAGCCACGCGCACCGCGAGCCGCAATGGCGCGACGCCCTGGCCCGCCTGGGCCTGCATGCACTGGTGCGGTTTGACAGCGTGGCGCCGCCCGAAGACGGCGAACGGCGCCTGTACGAAAGCCTGGCGCTGCTGCTGGAAACCGCACGCGGCCCCTTGGAGCGGCTGATCCTCGACCAGGAGGCCCAGCGCCAGGCCCGCCAGCAAAGCGCCGCCCGCTTGATCGCCGAACTGTTGATCGACTGCGCCGCGTGCCGACGCAGCGTGCTCAGCGACGACGAACCGCACGCCATCAGCGATGTGCGCAACGCCGTGCGCCAGCGCGAGCAACGCTGCGTCGAGGCGCTGCTCAAGCGGTACGGCTTTCGCCCGCACGACGCCGCCGCCAGCGACCTGCCGCTGCTGGACGGGCGCTGGGGCGACGACCTGTTCAACCCCGAAACCCTCAAGCAGCTGGGCGTGCGCGTCGGCGGCGGTATCGCGGCAGGCGCGGCGGCCGGTGCCGGGGTCGACCTGCTGGTGGGCGGCCTCACCCTGGGCGCCGCCGCCCTGGCCGGTGCCATCGCTGGCGGCGCGCTGCAAACCGCACGCGGTTACGGCAGCCGCCTGCTGGGCAAGATCAAGGGCCAGCGCGAGCTGACGGTGGACGACAGCGTGTTGCGCCTGCTGGCCCTGCGCCAACGCCAACTGCTCAAGGCCCTCAACCTGCGCGGCCATGCGGCGATGCACAGCATCCAGGTCGACACCCCGCAAGACAAATCCTGGCGCGAAGGCAAACTGCCCGGCGCCCTGCGCAAAGCCCGCGCCCACCCACAATGGTCATCGCTGAACCCCAACGCCCGGCTGAACCAGGCCGAGCGTCAGGAGCAGGTCGACGCACTGGCACGCGCACTGGACGAAACCTGAGCCGCCAACAATGCCCGGGCCTTGTCCTTGAGCACGTGCAAGTCCAACACCGGCACGTGCAGTTGCTTGGCCTGCTCGTCCCAGTGGCGCATGCGCAGGCTCACCGCGCACAGCGGGTGCTGCTCGAAGGCGTGGGCCTCTTCGGCGCTCATCACCCCGCCCTGGTAGGCCAGGGTGCGGCGGCTGGCTTCGCTCAGGCAGGCGTAGTAGTCGGGCTGGCTGAACGTCAGGTAGCGCTTGGCCTGCACGTGGTATTCCACCAGGGTCGCCAGGCGTTCGCTGAAGCCTGCACGGCGCAGGTAATCGGCGCCCAGTCGCTCGTGGCTGACCACGCCGTAGCCGCCCATGTTTTCGCCGCCCTGGCCGCACAGGTGGCCGATGTCATGGAAGAACGCCGCCAGCACCACTTCGTCATCAAAGCCTTCGGCCATCGCCCGTTGCGCCGCCTGGGACATGTGCTCGATCTGCGACACCGGTTCGCCGATGTAATCGGCGGTGCCATGTTGCTCGTACAACCCGAAGACCTCGGCCAGTCTCTGTTCGATGTTCATCACGCGTGCCCCCATAGTTCAGTGATATTGCGTTCGGCCAGCGCCGGTCCCACGCTCATGCCCACGCCGCTGTGCATCAGCGCCGCACTCACCCCCGGCGCCACGCGCAAAAACGAGAACGGCCCGGGCCCGCGCGCGCCATACACACCCTGCCAGCGTTCCAGCACCTGCACCCGGCAACCCAGGGTCTGCTCGGCCAGCGCGATCATCCAGTCGTCCACCTGTTCGGCGTTGAACGGTGACGCGTCGCTGCCGTAGTGGTGTGAATCGCCGATGATCAGATCGCCATGGGGCGTCGGGCTGATCAGCAAGTGAATGCCGTTTTCATGCAGGTGCGGCGTTTCCTTGAGGAGCTGCGCCTGCACGGCGGCGGCCTCGGGCAAGTCGGCGAAGGCGCCGTAATGCACACAACTGAGGCCCGTCAGCAGCGCGTGTTGCAGGTTCAAAGGCTGCAAGGGCCGGGCGCGGAGCATTTGCAGGCGGCAGATCTGCGGGTTGAGCGCCGCGAGGTCGTCGGCCAGCAGGGTCTGGTAGTCGTGGCCCGCACACACCAGGATTTGCCCGGCGCGAAAACGGCCCGCCGTGCTGTGCACCTGGCCCGGCTCGATGTCGCGCACCAGGGTAGAAAAGTGAAACGCCACGTCGAACTCGCGCTGCAAGTAGTCGATGAGCGCCGGAATCGCTTCGCGCGAATACAGCTGCTGGTCGTCCAGCCCGTGCAGCGCCGCACGATGGTGGCGGAACTGGCCGCCATACAGCGTGTTCATCGCCGCGCCCTGCAACAGCGCGACGCGGTAGCCGTACTGGCGCGCACGCCCGGCGCAAAAGGCTTCCAGCAGGTGTTCTTGCGCCTCGGTGCGGGCGAACAGGTAGGCGCCGTTGCGCTTGAGGTGCAGGCCCGTCGCCTGGGCCCATTGCCCCCAGATTTCGCGGCTTTCCCGGGCCAGGTCCAGCATGAGGCCCGGCGGCTGGCCGGTGACCAGCGCCTGGCCGAAGTTGCGCACCGAGGCGCCCAGCGGGGTGGCGCTGCGCTCGAAGACCCGCACCTTGAGCCCGCGCCGGGCGGCGGCGAAGGCGTGGGACAGGCCCAGGATGCCCGCGCCAACGATGAGAAGATCGCTGTGTTGTGTCATGACGAAATGCCTTGAATGTGCAGCCGTTATTGCCCGGTCACTTTTTCGGACTTTCCGTCATAGCGCTTGCGCCACTCGGCCAGGATGCTGTCGCGGTTTTTCGAGGCCCAGGCGAAGTCGTTCTTGATCAGCCGCTGCTCGTAGTCGGCCGGCAATTCGGTCTGCGGCTTGGCAATGCCCGGTTGGGCCAGCACCGCGAAGTTGTCTTTGTAGAGCTCCATTGCCGCCGGGCTTGCGGAGAAGTCGGCGAGTGCCTGGGCCGCGTCGGCGTGGGCGGTGCCTTTCATCACCGCGGTGGCTTCGATGTCCCAGCCCAGGCCTTCCTTGGGCAGCACGATGTCCAGCGGCGCGCCCTGGCGCTTCAACTGCACCGCCGGGTATTCAAACGAAATGCCGATGGGGAATTCCCCCGCCGCCGCCAGCTTGCAGGGCTTGGAGCCGGAGTGAACGTACTGGCCGATGTTCTGGTGCAAGTCGTCCATGTACTGCCAGCCCTGTTTTTCGCCAAAGGTCTGCAACCAGGCGCTCACGTCCAGAAACCCGGTGCCGGACGAGGCCGGGTTGGGCATCACGATCTTGCCCTTGTACTCGGGCCGGGTCAGGTCCTGCCAGCTCACGGGCTTGGTCAGGCCCTGCTTTTGGGCCTCCACGGTGTTGAAGCAAATAGTCGCGGCCCACACGTCCATGCCGACCCAGGCGGGCGGGTTGGCGGCGTCGCGGTAGTGTTTGCCGATTTTGTCCAGGTCTTTGGGGGCGTAGCTTTGCAGCATGCCTTGCTGCTCCAGAATCGCCAGGCTGGACGCCGCCAGGCCCCAGACCACATCGGCCTGCGGGCGGTCTTTTTCGGCCAGAAGCTTGGCGGTAATGATGCCGGTGGAATCACGCACCCACTTGATCTCGATGTCCGGGTTGGCTTTTTCAAAGGCCTGTTTGTAGGTCTTCAACTGTTCGGCTTCGAGGGCCGTGTACACGGTCAACTCGGTTTTCGCAGCGAAGGCATTCAGGCTCAATGCGGTGAGCAGCACGGCGGCCAGGGGCTTGAACATGGGGCATCTCCTTGAGGGATGGATCATTGACCCGGGGCGCGTTGGCGCCAGGCCTGGGAACGGTGCAACACGCCGCGTGACGCCCACGCCAGCAGCAGGGACACGCCCGCCGAGGTGAACAGAATCAGGGTGGACATGGCGGCCGCGCCGCCCACGTTGCCCGCGTCGTCCATGTTCAGCACCGCCACCGCCGCCAGAATCGTGTCGGGGCTGTACAGAAAGATTGCGGCCGACACAGTGGTCATCGCCGACACGAACAGGTAACGCACGATGTCCAGCAAGGCGGGCAGGCAGATCGGCACGGTCACGCGCAGGTAATGGCGGTACAGCGGCGCCTTGAGGGACAGCGCGGCGGCTTCGAATTCGCTGTCGAGCTGGCGCAGCGCGGTGGTGGCGGTCATCTGGGCGGTGGTCAAATAGTGCGCAATGGTGCACACCACCAGCAGGGTCATGCTCCCGTAGAACACATGCAGCGGGTTACCGGCCAGGTTGAAAAAGAACACATAGCCCAAGCCCAGCACCAACCCCGGCACGGCCATCGGGATAAAACTGAGCAGGCGCAGGACCAGGTTCACGCCGCGCTGGCCCCGGGTTTTCTCCATCAGGTAGGCGCCGGTGAAGATCACCCCACTGCCGATCAACGCGGTGCACAGGGCCAGGGTCAGGCTGTTGCGATAGGCCAGCCAGCCGCCGCCGGCCGTGTCTTCAAACTGGTAGTGGCTGAGCGACAGTGACAGGTTGTACGGCCAGAATTTGACCAGCGAGGCGTACACGGCCATGCCGAACACCAGCAACAGCGCGGCGCAGATCAGCGCCACGATGGCCAGGTAGCAGGCGTCCCGCCACCGCGACGGCGCGGGCTGGAACACCTGGGCGCGGCCGCTCATGGCGTCACCCTGGCGGCGGCGCAGCCAGGCATCCACGCCAAAGCTCAACAGCGCGGGCACCAGCAGCACCATGCCGATCAACGCGCCGCGCCCGAATTGCTGCTGGCCGAGCACCGCCTTGTAGGCCTCCAGCGCCAGCACCTGATAGTCACCGCCCACCACCACCGGCACGCCAAAATCGGTGATGGTCAGGGTGAACACCAGGCAACACGCGGCAAACACCGCCTGGCGCGTGGCCGGCCAGGTGATGCTGCGAAACGCCCGGGCGGGGCTCGCGCCCATGCTGGAGGCGGCGTCGAACAGGCGCCCATCGGCCAAGGACAGCGCCGACAGCAAAATCATCAGGGCATGGGGAAAGGTGTAGATCACTTCCCCCAGCACAATGCCCCAGAAGCCGTAGATGTTGTCTGGCAACCACCCGCGCAGCAGGCCCTGGTTGCCGAACCAGTACACCAGCGCAATGCCCGGCAACATCGACGGCGCCATCAACGGCAGCAGCGACAGGCCGCGCCACAGCGCTTTGCCGGGAATCAACGTGCGTTGCAGGGCGTAGGCAAACAGGTAGGCCAGCGGTACGACAATGGCCGCAACGCTGAAGGACACCTTCAGGCTGTTGCCGACCAGCCAGTGAAAGTTGTCGCTGGTCACCAACTCACGGGCAGCCACCAGGCCACCGCCCTGCCCGGCTTCGCTGCTCAAACCGCGCCAGAAGATCGCCAGCAGCGGCAGCAACACGGCGACGCCCAGCAGGCACAGCCACAGCAATTTGCCGCCGAGCACAAACAGGCGGTCACCGACGTCGCCACGGGAGGGCAGGCTCATGGGCACGGCCATCTCAGGCAAACACCTGCAGGCTGCGCGGCGGCAGGGCAACCCAGATGTGTTGCGCGCCCAGGCGCGGCATGTCCTGCGGGGCCAGCTCGGCCAGCAGCGGGTGGCCGGGCAGTTGCTCCAGCTCAAAGCGCATGCGGCAGCGGTTGCCCATAAAGGTGATGTCGCAGACCTTGGCCGGGAACAGGTTTTCTTCGTGCACCGGCGGGTTGACCGTGATGGCTTCGGGGCGGCAGAACAGGCGGCCCGAGCGGGCCACGCCCGCGTCGTCGGCCAGGCGCATGTGCAGCCCGCCCACCTGCGCATGGCTGGCGCTGCTGCGCTGAAACGGCAGCCAGTTGCCCTTGCCGACAAACTCGGCCACGAACGGCGTGGCCGGGCGGTCGTAGATCTCCTGCGGCGTGGCGTACTGCTCGACCCGGCCGTTGTTCATCACGGCGATGCGGTCGGCCATCAGCATGGCCTCGTCCTGGTTGTGGGTGACCATCAAGGTGGTGACCCCCAACTGGCGCTGCAACTGGCGCAGTTCGGTGCACAAATGCTCGCGCACCCGGGCGTCGAGGGCCGACATCGGTTCGTCCAGCAGCAACAGGGAGGGCGCCGGGGCCAGGGCGCGGGCCAGGGCCACGCGCTGTTGCTGGCCGCCGGAGAGTTGGCCGGGGTATTTCTTTTCGCTGCCGGTCAGGCCCACCAGTTCGAGCATCTGGCCGACGCGCGTTTTCACCTCGTCGCGGCCACTGCCGGTCAGGCCGTAGCCGATGTTGGCCTCCACGCTGAGGTTGGGAAACAGCGCGTAGGACTGAAACAAAATGCCGTAGTCCCGGGCCTGCGGCGCCAGTCGGGAAACATCGCGACCGCCCAGGTAAAGCTCGCCCTTGTCCTGGCGCTCAAGGCCCGCGATGCAGCGCAGCAAGGTGGTCTTGCCACACCCCGAAGGCCCCAGCAGGCACACCAGCTCACCGGCGGCGACGTCCAGGGACACGTTGTCCAGTGCCGTAAAGGCGCCGAAGCGCTTGTGCACGCCGCGCACGGTCATTGGCACGCCGGGGTGGGTGATGGCTGGGTTCATGGGGGCACCTCATCAATCGGATGAGGCTGATGCTAGGGCGCGAATGCGTCCTTGATATGGCAGTAAGGCAAAACCTGACGATAGGGGTATTGGTAGATTTGTGTAGGACGCCCTAAATGATCAGAGCGGCGACATTTCCTGCGCCAGCCCCAGAAAAGCTGCGGGCAGCCGTGCGTTTTTTCGCTCCTTGAGGCAGTACAGGTATTCGCAGATCAAGGGCGCATGCTCGATGCTCAGCACCCGCAATTGCGGGTCGTGGGGCACTTCCTGGCGCGCGATGATGCTGATGCCGATGTTGCGCAGCACCGCCTCGCGAATCGACTCGCGGCTGCCGATCTCCAGCAGCGAGCCGTAGCTCACCGAGGCGTTGTGCAGCAATTCTTCGGTCAGGCGCCGAGTGGTCGAGCCCACTTCGCGCATCAGCAAGGTGTGCCCGGCCAAGGCACTCAAGGGAACGTGCTCAAGGGACGCCAGCGGGTGGTTGCGGTGCACCGCCAGCACCAGCGGGTCGCTGCCCAGCACGCGGCGAATCAGGCGCGGGTCTTCAAGCAGTTGGGAAGACGCGGCCACATCGACGCGGTAACCGTCCAGGGCCTCCAGCACCGACTGGGAATTGCCGATGTCCATCGACACCTGCACCTGGGGCAGGCGTTCGCGAAAGGCTTTCACCAGGTCCAGGATGTAATACGGCGCCGTGGCCGCGATGCGCAATGTGCCCTGGACCTGCCCCAGGTTGCGCAGGAAGAACTCGATATCGTTTTCCTGCTGCAACAGCACCTTGACCATCGGCAACAGCCGCGCGCCCGCGTCGCTGACGGTGAGGCGGCGCCCGCCGCGGTAGAACAGCTCGACCGCGTACTGGCTTTCCAGGTGACGGATCTGGGTGGTCACGGTGGGCTGGCTCAGGCCGAGCTTTTTCGCAGCCAAGGTGATGCTGCCCAGGCGGGCGACCAGGTAAAACGCCTTTAGCTCGGCACTCAGCACACCACCCTCTCATCGACTATTTGCGCAGCAGGCGCAGGCCATTGAACACCACCAACAGGCTCACGCCCATGTCGGCGAACACCGCCATCCACATGGTGGCCAGGCCCAGGAAGGTGACAGCCAGGAAGATCGCCTTGATCACCAGCGCCAGGGCGATGTTCTGCCTGAGGATACGCGACGTTTGCCGCGAAAGCCGAATAAAGGCAGGAATCTTGCGCAGATCGTCGTCCATCAGCGCGACATCGGCGGTTTCAATGGCGGTGTCGGTGCCCGCCGCCGCCATCGCAAAACCGATCTCGGAGCGGGCCAGCGCCGGGGCGTCGTTAATGCCGTCGCCCACCATGCCCACGCGGTGGCCGCGGGCGTAGAGCGCTTCGATAGCGTCCAGCTTATCGGTGGGCAGCAGGTCGCCCTGGGCTTGATCGATGCCCACCTGGGCGGCAATCGCCTGGGCGGTGTGGGTGTTGTCGCCGGTGAGCATCAGGGTCTTGATGCCCAGCGCGTGCAACTGCGCGATGGCTTCGCGGCTGCTGTCCTTGACCGTGTCGGCCACGGCGAACAGCGCCAGCGGGCCGGACGTGTCCAGCAGCAGGACCACGGACTTACCTTGTTTTTCCAGGGCGAAGAGTTTTTCTTCCAGGGCGGGCGAGCACAGGTTCAGGTCTTCGACCAGGCGGTGGTTGCCCAGGTAGTAGGTCTGGCCGTCGATGTCACCGCGCACGCCACGGCCGGTCAGGGCCTCAAAGTTGTCCACCGTGTACGACGCCAGGTCTTGACCCGCCGCCGCCGTGGCAATGGCCAGCGACACCGGGTGGTCGGAGCGCCCGGCCAGGCTGGCGGCCAGGGCCGGTGCGCGGCTTTGCGCGTTGGCGTCCCACACCAGGTAATCGGTTTGCACCGGCTTGCCGTGGGTGAGCGTGCCGGTCTTGTCCAGCGCCAGGTAATCGAGCTTGTGCCCGCCTTCCAGGTACACGCCGCCCTTGATCAGGATGCCTTTGCGCGCCGCCGCCGCCAGGCCGCTGACGATGCTCACCGGGGTGGAGATCACCAGCGCACAGGGGCATGCCACCACCAGGAGCACCAGCGCACGGTAGATCCAGTCAAACCAGGCGCCCGCCATGAACAACGGGGGAATCACCGCCACGCCGAGGGCAAACACAAACACCACCGGGGTGTAGATTTTCGAGAAGCTGTCCACGAACCGCTGGGTCGGCGCCCGCGCGCCCTGGGCCTGCTCCACCGCATGGATGATGCGCGCCAGGGTGGAGTTGTTGGCGGCGGCGGTCACCCGGTACTCCAGGGACCCGGCCTGGTTGATGGTGCCCGCGAAGACCTTGTCGCCCACGGTTTTTTCAACCGGCAGGCTTTCGCCGGTGATCGGCGCCTGGTCGAGGGTGGACTGGCCTGCGGTGACTTCACCGTCCAGGCCGATGCGCTCGCCGGGGCGGACCCGCACGATCGCGCCCAGTTCGATGCTTTTAACCTCGCGCTCGGCCCAGGTGCCGTCGGCCTGCTGCACGGTGGCCTGTTCCGGGGCCATTTGCATCAGGCCGCTGATGGCGTTGCGCGCCCGGTCCAGCGAGCGGGCTTCGATCAGCTCGGCCACGGTGAACAGGAACATCACCATGGCCGCTTCCGGCCACTGGCCGATCAGGATCGCGCCGGTCACGGCGATGCTCATCAACGCATTGATGTTCAGGTTCAGGTGCTTGAGGGCAATCCAGCCTTTTTTGTAGGTGGTAAGGCCGCCGCTGAGGATCGACGCCAACGCCACCAACGCGATCACCCAGGTCGGCGCAGCCCCCGTGAAGTGCAGCACTTCGGCGCCCAGCGCGCCGACACCCGACACCGCCAGCGGCCACCAATGCTTTTTGGCAGGCGGTTCGGCGGCGGGGGCGCCCTCTTCGATCGGGTCGGCCTGCATGCCGAGGGACTTGATGGCCTCGACGATCGGCGCGGTGCTCGGCAGGTCGTGGGTCACGCCCAGGATGCGGTTGATCAGGTTGAAGTCCAGTTGCTGCACACCGGCCAGCTTGCCCAGTTTGTTCTGGATCAGGGTCTGTTCGGTGGGGCAGTCCATGGCTTCGATGCGAAACGTGCTCAAGCGCGAGCCCGCCGTGGGCGCCTCGCTCAGCGTGACCCGCGCAGGCGCCGCTTTGCTGGAACAGCAGGAACCGCCGTGGCTGGCGTGGTCATGCTTTTTCACCGGCACAAGCTTGGGGCCGTGGTCGTGATCATGCGGGTGCGGGGTGTGAAGGGAGTCGCTCATGGGAACAGTCCAAAAAAGGTGCCTGTTGCCAAGTAAAGACCCTGTAGCCACTATAGGGTCAAGCCCCCCTGTTGGAGATTGTGGCGATGAAGATCGGCGAATTGGCAAAACTCACGGATTGCCAGGTGGAAACCATCCGCTATTACGAGAAAGAAGGCCTGCTGCCGCCGCCCGCCCGCAGCGAGGGCAATTACCGCCTGTACACCCAGGCGCACACCGAGCGGCTGATTTTTATCCGCAACTGCCGCAGCCTGGACATGACACTCGAGGAAATCCGCAGCCTGCTGGGCCTGCGCGACAGCCCGCAGGACCAGTGCGAAAGCGTGAACGCGTTGATCGACGAACACATCCACCACGTCAAGGCGCGCATCGACGGGCTCCTGGCCTTGCAGGCCCAATTGCTGGACCTGCGCCAACGCTGCGCCAATGGGCCGGACCTGGACCAGTGCGGGATCTTGCAGCGGCTGGAGGTCAGCGGCAGCGTGGCGCCGACGGAAGTCGAGCACTCCCACGTCGGCCGCAGCCACGGGCATTGACGGTTACAGCTGTTGCAAATCCTCGGGCAGCAGCGCCAGCGGGATGTTCTGGTAACTGACCGGGCGCAGGAACCGACGAATGGCCATGGTCCCCACCGACGTCGCGCCAAAGTTGGTCGAGGCCGGGTAAGGCCCGCCATGCACCATGGCCTCTGACACTTCCACCCCGGTCGGAAAACCATTGGCCAGGATGCGCCCGGCCTTGCGCTCCAGAATCGGCAGCAGGCGCGTGGCGCTCTCGATGTCGGCGTCGTCCAGGTGCAGCGTGCAGGTCAACTGGCCTTCGAGCGAGCGCGCCACGGCCAGCAACTGGTCAACGCCCGTCACCGTCACCACCAGCCCCAACGGGCCGAATACTTCATGGCCCAGCGACGCGTTGGCCAGCCACTCACGGCCGGTGGTGGCAAACAGGTAAGGCGTGGCGTGGCGCAGGTCACAGGTGGTGCTCAATACCTCGCGCACGCCGACGGCCTCGGCCACGCGGTCACGACCGGCGCGAAAGGCGGCGGCGATGCCGTCGGTCAGCATCACTTGGGCGCCCACCGACGCCAACCCTTGCACGGTCGCCAGGATAAAGGCATTGGCGTCGGCCCCTTCGACCAGCACCGCCACGCCCGGGTTGGTGCAGAACTGCCCCGCCCCTAACGTGAGCGAACCGGCCCAGCCCTTGGCAATGTCCTGGCCGCGTGCAGCCAGGGCGGCGGGCAGCACGAACATCGGGTTCACCGAGCCCAGCTCGCCAAAAAACGGGATGGGCTCAAAGCGCTTGGCGCACAGGTCGAACAGCGCCCGGCCAGCGGCGAGGGAGCCGGTGAACCCCACCGCCTTGATCAGCGGGTGTTGCACCAGCCGCTGGCCCACGGTGCGCGAGCCGCCGTGCACCAGGCTGAACACGCCCGGGTGCACGCCGCAGTGCTGGATGGCGGCGTGAATCGCTTCGGCCACCACTTCACTGGTGCCCGGGTGGGCTTCATGCCCCTTGACCACCACCGGGCACCCGGCGGCCAGCGCCGAGGCCACATCGCCCCCGGCGGTGGAAAACGCCAGCGGGAAATTCGAGGCGCCAAACACCGCCACCGGGCCGATGGGGCGTTGCATCAGGCGAATGTCCGGACGCGGCGCGGGCTGGCGCTCGGGCAGCGGCACATCGTGGCGACGGTCCAGGTAGTCGCCCGCCAGAATGTGCGTGGCAAACAACCGCAACTGCCCCACGGTGCGCCCGCGCTCGCCTTGCAGACGCGCCTCGGGCAGGCCGGTTTCCTGGCTGCCGATGGCGGTGATGAGCGCGCCGCGGGCGTCGATTTCATCGGCGATCGCATTCAGAAACCGCGCCCGCGCCTCCCGGCTGCTGTAGCCAAAGCTGGCAAACGCTGCCTCCGCCGCTTCGCAGGCCAGGTTGACCACCTCCACCGTGCCCACCGAAAACGACTGGGCCTGGCCCTGGGTGGGCGCGTTCAAAAACTGCGTATCCGTCGCCACCCATTGCCCTGCGACCAGGTGTTTGCCATGCGGGGTAAAAGCCATTGCCGTGCCTCGAAAGTAGATGAATCAGCCGAAATAACGCACGCGGATGGCGTCGATGGCCACCGCAATAAAGATCATCACGCCACCGATCATGCCCACGTAAAACGACGGCACGTTGACGATGGCCAGGCCCACCTGAATCACCGTCAACAGCAGCACCCCGCCCAGCACCCCCTTCACGTTGCCGCGCCCGCCAAACACGCTGACGCCGCCGATGATCGGTGCCGCAATGGCATACAGCAGGTAGCTCGAGCCCTGGCTTGAGGTAATCGCCATTTGCCAGGACGCCAGCAGAAACCCGGCCAGCGCCGCGAGAAAACCGGAAATGGTGTAGGTGATGATCTTGACCCGGTCCACCCGGATACCCGCCGAGTTCGACGCAATCGGGTTACCGCCCACCGCGTAGATCGAGCGCCCCAGCACCGTGCGCTTGAGCACCACGCCGATCACGATCAGCGCCGCCAGAAACACCAGCGGCATCAGCGGCCAGCCGTCGATCGTCACCTGGCCGATCCAGATGTAACCGTCGGCCATGTTGGTGAGCGTGGTGCCTTGGGTCAGCGCAAGCAGGGCGCCTTGCAAGATGATCATCATCGCCAGGGTTTCGATCAGCGACACCATCTTCAGACGCGTGATGCACAGCCCGTTGAAAAAGCCGATCAACGTGCCCACCAACAACCCCAGCCCCACCGCCACGAACCAGGGCAGGCCCCAGCTCGAATACGCCAGCGCGCCCACCGCCGAGGAAAACCCGGCGTTGGCCGGGATCGACAAGTCGATCTCCGCCACCAGCAGCGGCAACGCCACCGCCAGGCCCAACGTGCCCAGCACGGTGGCCTGCACCAGCACGTTCTGCAGGTTGAACAGGGTGAAGAAAAATTCGTTGAAGGTGCCGAACAGCGCGACCAGCGCGATCAGCCAGATCCACACCACGTTGTGTAAAACCCAGCCCATAATGGCCGGGCCGTTGGTTTTGGTTGCGGCAGGCGTTACCCCGCTGGCAGTCCCGGCAATCGTTCCCATACCCGCGTCTCCACTCTTGTTCTTGTTCAACTGCCCGATCCTTGTACGGATGCGCGAATGCGCTCGACGGTGATGTCCTCTCCCGTCAGTGTTTCCTTGATGCTGCCCTGGTCGAAAATGCACACGCGGTCCACGGCGCGCACCAGTTCGTCGGTATCGCTGGACACGATGATCACCGCCACACCGGCCTCGCTCAGCCCGTCGATGATGCGCAGCACGTCCTGTTTCACGCCCATGTCGATGCCGCGTGTCGGCTCATCGACCATCAACAGGCGCGGCTGCGTGGCCAGCACCCGGCCCAGGCAGACCTTTTGCTGGTTGCCGCCGCTCAAGGTGTTCACCGAATACTCGGGGTTGAGCGCCTTCACGCCCATCGCCGCAAAGTAGTGCCGGATCACCGAGTCCTCGGCCTGGGTGTCGATAAACCCCAGGTTCGCCCGGGCGCCCAGGGACGACATGGCGATGTTGCTGGCGATGGACATTTGCCCCACCGCGCCGTCACGGCGGCGGTCGTCGGACAAAAACGCAATGCCGCTGTCGAACGCCTCCCGGGGGTTGCGCGGCAGCGGGCGCGGCGTCTCGCCGCCCATCGACAGCGTGCCCAACGCCGGGTGCAGGCCAAAAATGGCGCGGGCCATTTCCTTGGCGCCCGCGCCCGGCAGGCCGGTGAAACCCACCACCTCACCCGGGGCGATATCCAGCCCGTCCAGGGCCAGCCATTTGCCGCGCACCCCGCGCAGCGTCACCGCGGGCGTCTTGCCGGTGTGGTCGCGGCGCTCGCGCTGGAACAGCTCCACGCCCCGGCCAATCACCATTTCGGTGAGCTGCTCGGAGGTCATCGCGGTGATGTCCGAGCGGGTGCCCGCCAGGCTGCCGTCGCGCAGCACGGTCACGGCGTCGCAGATCTCGAGGATCTCGTCGTTGTAGTGCGAGATAAAAATGAAGGTCACGCCCTCGCCCTTCAGGCGCAGCATGAAGTCGAACAACTGGCGCCGGTCCACCACCGTCAGCGAGGCGGTGGGCTCGTCGAGGATGATCACCTTGCCGCCGGAAAACATCGCCCGCAGGATGTTCAACTTGCGCCGCGCCACCGCGTCCAGTTGCCCGGCCAGCGCCGCAGGGTCGATGCCCGAGCCCTGGAGCATGCGCGATGCATCGGCGTTCAGCTGTTTCCAGTCGACCAACCCGTTGCGCGTCGGCCAGATGCCCAGCATCAGGTTTTCTGCCGCCGACAGGTTGGCGATGATCATCGGCTCCTGCGTCACCAGGAACACCCCGGCCTGCTCCATGGCCTTGACGTCCACCTGCTTGAGCACGCGGCCGTCCATCAGGATCTGCCCGGAGGTGGGCACCACCTGCCCGGAAATAATCCCCACCAAGGTGGATTTGCCCGCGCCGTTTTCCCCCAGCAGCCCATGGATCGAGCCGCGCTGGATCTGCGTGGACACGCCGCGCAGGGCGTGCACCGGGCCATAGCTTTTGGCGACGTTATCGATCACCAGGATCGTGTCGGCGGCCGTGTCGTGCGTTGGGTGTAAGGTCATTTTGTTGTTCTCACCATCACCTTGTCGGATAAACCTCGCAGCAGCGCCAGGCGCTGCGGCGAACGGCCGTCACTTGGACGGCACGCCCCACACTTTCTCCGCGACGTAACCCCAGTGCCGTTTGTCGCCAGCGTTTTCGGGGGTGATCATGAACGCCGGGATGATCAGCGCCGGCCCGGTCTTGCCCTGCACGATCTCGCCGGTTTCCCAGAAGTAGTCCTTGTTCTGGTAAGGGCCCAGCGGCACGGGCTGGCCGTTGAGGGCGTACTTGGTGATCATCTCCACGGCGATCTGGCCGTAGGCCACTGGGTCTTGGGACACGCAGCCGTCCATGTAGCCGTCCTTGATCCAGTCCAGCGCCACCGGCTCACCGTCGATGTTGATGAAGATCACGTGGCCCGGTTCGCCGACTTTCTTCCAGCGGTCTTTTTGCTTGAGCGCGGCGGCGATGCCCCGTGACGGGGAGTCCGAGGGGGCGTGCACGGCGTCCAGGTCCGGGAATTCGGCCAGGGTGGAGAGCGTCACCGACTGCATCTTGTCCAACTGGCCTTCGGTGGGGCGCGCCAGGTATTTGATCTCGGGGTACTTGGCGAACACCGAGTCCATGCCTTCTTTGCGCAGGCGCCAGGCCACCGAGGCCAGCGCACCGAAGCAGTTGAGCACGGTGCCTTTGGGGCTGCCGTGCTTGGCCACCAGGCGCTTGACGATTTCTTCGGCGGCCATCACGCCCCCCTTGAAGTTGTCAAAGCTCACGGTGATGGCCACGTCGCCGCCGTCGGCCGGGGTGTCGATGATGCCCACCGGGATTTTGCGCTGGTTGTAGCGCTTGATGGCCGAGACGATGGCCTGGCTGTCGATGGGGTCAGAGATGATCGCCGACGGCTGGGACAGCATCAGGCTCTGCCATTGGCCCAGCTGGGTGGTGTTGTCAAAACTGGCGTTGGTCGCCTGGAACTTGCCGGACTGCGCCTGCACGGCGCGCTTGACCGACTCTTCCTGGATCACGAAGAAGTAGTAATCCAGGCTTTTGTTGGAATAGGCCACCGACAGCGCGGTTTGCGCCATGGCGGTACGGCCCAGCGCCGCGCCCAATCCCAGTACCACACCGCCCGCCAGAACGCTGCGACGGCTCACGCTCGAAAAATCGACTTTTTTCATGGAAATGACTCCGACTTATTATTGTTGGTTGAGTACATCTTTCCTTTTTCACGCGGTGTGCGGTGTTGCTCCAGACAACGGTAGTGCTTAGCGCATCTGTACGTAGGACGAGCCGTCGAAACAGCCCACCACCATGCCCGCGGCTTCACGGGTGAACAGGCCGTTCTCGACCACGCCGGGGATCCGGTTGAGTTCGGTTTCCAGCGGCGCGGGGTTGGCAATCACCGGGCCGCAGTGGCAGTCGAGGATAAAGTTGCCGCTGTCGGTCACCACGATCTGGCCTTCGCGCTGGCGACGGACGAGGTTGACGTCGTGGATACCGTGCTCGGC
Organism: Pseudomonas sp. SDO5215_S409; assembly: GCF_054071325.1. Classification (NCBI taxonomy): domain Bacteria; kingdom Pseudomonadati; phylum Pseudomonadota; class Gammaproteobacteria; order Pseudomonadales; family Pseudomonadaceae; genus Pseudomonas; species Pseudomonas sp. SDO5215_S409. Next base: position 73,204 of record NZ_JBSVWN010000006.1, read on the forward strand.
CAACACGCGCAAAACCTGGCGCTCGGTCTGTTTCCAGCCGAACTGCACCACTTCCACCGGCAGCGGGAATTGGCCCAGGCACTCAACGATCTTGGTTTCGTCGGTCACACAGATCATGCGTTTGGAGGCGTGGGCGATGATCTTTTCCCACAGCAGGCAGGCGCCGCCGCCCTTGATCATGTTGAACTGGCGGTCGATTTCGTCCGGGCCGTCCACGGTCAGGTCGATTTCGCCGATGTCATTGGGGTCGATGATGGCAATCCCGACTTCCCGCGCCACGTCGTTGGTGGAGCGCGAGGTGGTGGTGCAGGTCAGCTTCAAGCCGTTGGCCACGTGCTTGCCCAGTTCGCGCACAAAAAAGTGCGAGGTGGTCCCCGACCCCAGGCCCAGCTTCATGCCGTCATGCACGAACTCCTCGATGACCCGGCGCGCCGCGACTTTCTTGGCTTCGTTCTGTTGGTTGCTCATCTACGTCTCCGGTGGGGCAGTGTTCCCGCACGCTGCGGGTTAAATCTTGTCGGTCCGCCAGGAATCCAGGGCGGTCAACTGGTCGGGGAACTGGCTGCCGCTGGCGATGGCAATCGCCGCGACGAGCATGTTGGTGACCAGGTGGTGGTTGAGCCGCGACGCCAGCGGCGTCATCAACTCGGTATGTTCGTAAGGCTTGACCGCCACCAGCACGTCCGAGACTTTGGCCAGCGGGCTGTCATCGGCGGCGATCGACACCACCCGGGCCCCGGCCTTGCGGGCGGCGATGGCCATGTCGACCATTTGCCGGGTGTGGCCCGACTGGGAAAAGATCAGCGCCACTTCACCCGTGCGGGCGCCTTCGGCGTGCATCTCCTGGCGCTTGCCGCCCAGCAACGCCTGGCAACGCAGGCCCAGGCGCTGGAACTTGTGCTCGGCGTCCAGCGCGTTGACCACGGAGATGCCGGTGGCGTAGATGCCGATCCAGCTCGCGCCTTGAAGCACCTGCGCAGCTTGCGCGACTTTTTCCGGCGCCAGGTCTTCTTCCAGGCGCTGGATGGCGTTCAACGAGTTGCGGCAGGTCTTGCGCACAATGTTGTCGATGCTGTCGTCGGGGATGATCTGCTCGTAGGCAAACGGCGCCGACGGCACCAGGCTCTGCACCAGGTGCAGCTTGAGGTCCTGGTAGCTTTCAAAGCCGAACCGGCGGCAGAAGCGCATCACCGTCGGGTCGCTGACCGAGCAGGTTTCCGACAACTTGGCCATGCTCATCTGCAGCACCTTGGAGGGCGAGATGGACACAAAATTGGCCACCCGGCGCTCGGCGCGGTGCATGTTCTTGCTTTCATCAATGATGCGTTGCAGCAAACTGTCGCTCATAAAAGCTCCTTGGCGATGAGTGGGCTGCGTTGTAACAGATCGGCCAAACGGTTCAAGCGCTGCGCCGGGGAAATCTCCACCTGGGCACCGCCGCCCCAAGGCACCACAAAAAACGGCACGCCCGCCGCCTGCGCGGTCATTTGGTCGACACGGGTGTCGCCCACGTAGGCCCATTCGCCGTCGGGCAGGTTCATCGCCTGGGCCACCGCCAGCAGGTGGCCGGGGTCGGGCTTGCAGGCCGGTACGGCGTCGGCGCCGATCGCGGCGTCAAACAGCGGCGCCAGGCCCAGTTGCTCCAGCACCTTGCCGGTGACGGCGTGGTTTTTGTTGGTGCAGATGCCCAGGCGGATCCCCGCTTCGCGCAGCGCCACCAGGTCTTCACGCACATGCGGGAAAAACCGCGTGCTGCCCGCCGGGTCGCGCAGGTAGGCGTCCAGGTAGCCGTCGAAGGCGCGCTGCACCTGGGCCTCGTCGTAGGCGATGCTCAAATCGTCCAGGATGTCGGTGATCAGCCGCCGGGGGCCATTGCCCAGAAACGTCTCGACGTGCGCCGGGTCCAGTTCAGGCCAGTCGTTGAGGGCGAAGCCGACGTTCAGGGCGTTGGCGATATCGAACGCACTGTCGATAAGCGTCCCGTCAAGATCGAAAACAAGCGCGCAATAGACGGACATGACAACAGACTCCTAATCAAAAAGAGGGGCGCCGAGCTCGACAAAGGTGTCCCTGAGCGTCGGTAGCAAATGGCGATACAGGCGATGCGCGCGGGCGTACACCGGGGCCGTTGCGCCCTCGGGCGCCTGGCGGGTGAGGGCCCGGCATCTGGCGGCGGCGCGGGCCGGGTCGGGCCACACGTTCACGGCCAGCCCCGCCACCAGCGCCGCACCAAAGGCGGCCCCCTCGGCCGCGCCCTCGGTGGTGACCACGTCGCAGCCGAACATATCGGCCTGGATCTGGCGCCACAGCACCGAGCGCGCCCCGCCGCCCGAGGCTTTGATCACGCGCCCGTCGATGCCCAACGGCTGCATCAGCGCGTGCATGTCGGCCAGGGCGTGCACCGAACCTTCCATGACCGCGCGGGCCAGGTCGCCACGGTTATGCCGCCCGGTCAGGCCGATAAAGGCGGCGCGCAGGGCCGGGTCGGGGTGCGGGCAGCGTTCGCCGTTCAGGTAGGGCAAAAACACCAGGCCACGGGCACCGGCCGGGCTCTGCGCGGCCTCGCTGGCGATCTGCTCGAACGGCACGCCGGGGCAGAACGTGTCGCGAAACCAGCTCATCGAGCCGCCAGCATTGAGCGACACGCCCATGCAATGCCATTTGTCGGCGGCCACGTTGCAGAAGATCTGCAAGCGGCCGTCGGGGTTGTCCTGGGGGGTGTCCAGCGCCGCGGCAAGAATGCCGGCGGTGCCAATGGTGGTCTGCAACTCGCCCGGGGCGATCACGCCGGAGCCCAGGGTCTGGATCACCGAATCACCGCCGCCGCCCGCGACCGGCGTGCCCACCGGCAAGCCGAACAGCTGCGCACCGGCGGCGCTGACGCGGCCCGAAATCACCTGGGACTCAAACACCGGCGGCAACACGCCGGGGTCGATACCCAACTGTTCGATCAAGCCTGTGGCCCACCGCCGCGAACGCACGTTGAACAGGCCGGTGCCCGAAGCGTCCGAGACTTCGCTGGCCACCTCGCCGGTGAGGCGCAGGCGCAGGTAGTCCTTGGGGTTGAGCACCGTGGCCAGGCGGGCGAACAGCTCGGGTTCGTGGCGCTGCATCCACACGATCTTGCCGCCGGTGTAGCCCACCAGCATGCGGTTGTCGGTGGCCGCCAGCAGGCCTTCAAGGCCCCCGGCGGTGTGGGTGATCCACTCGCATTCGGCGGCGTTGCGCTGGTCGTTCCATAAAATCGCCGGGCGCAGCACCTGGTGCGCGGCGTCCAGCGGCACCAGGCCGTGCATTTGCCCAGACAAGCCCACGCCGAGCAATTGCACGCCGGGGGCCTTGGCCAGCACACCGGCAATCGCCTGGCGTGCGCCGTCGATCCACAGTTGCGGGTCTTGCTCGGTCCAGCCCGGGCGAGGTTGTGAAAGCGGATAGGTCGCCGTGTCGGCGGCAATCACCGCACCCGAGACGTCAAGCAGCAACGCCTTGCACCCGGAGGTGCCGATGTCGATACCAATGAGGGCCTGCATGGCTCAATTCCCGACGCCGTGGTGCAGGCGCACATGCTTGAAGTTGAAGTACTCCAGCAGCCCCTCGCGCCCGTGTTCGTAGCCTACGCCGCTCTGTTTGCGGCCACCGTAGGGCGCATTCATGATCCCGGCGTCGACGTTGTTGATGGCCACGTTGCCGTAGTCGAGCGCCGCCGACAGGGTGTGGATCTCGACCAGGTCGCGTGCGTACACGTAGGCCGCCAGGCCGTAAGGAGTGTCGTTGGCCAGGGCGATGGCGTCGGCCAGGTCGTCGAAGGGCGCGACGCCCACCAGCGGGCCGAAGGTTTCTTCGCTCATCACCTGCATCTCGTGGGTGCAATCGGCAACCACGGTGGGGCGCCAAAAATGCCCGTGAGCGAACGCTTCGCCTTGCGGCGCGTGGCCCCCGGCGACCAGGCGTGCGCCTTTGGCCAGGGCGTCTTCCAGGTGCGCACGGGTTTTGTTCAGGGGGTCGGCAGAGGCCATGGCGCCCAGGTCGGCGGCGGGGTTTTCCAGGCCGTCCGCCACACTCAAGGCATCGGCGGCGGCGCCCAATTGGCTGACGAACGCTTCATAAAGGGAGCGGTGCACATAAATGCGGTTGATCGCGATGCAGATCTGCCCGCAGTTGCGAAAGCTGCGGCGGGCCGCGCCTTTTACCGCCGCCGCCACATCGGCGCTGGCGGTGACCACCATCGGGCAGTTACCGCCCAGCTCGAGCGTGAGGCGCTTGACCTGTGGGCATGTCTGCTGGATATGCAGGCCCACCGCGCTGGAGCCGGTAAAGGCCACTTTGCTCACCTTGGGGTGCTCGACCAGCGCCTGGCCGACCTTTGAACCCTTGCCGGTCAAGACGTTGACCACACCGGCGGGAATACCGGCCTGGACGCATTTTTGCGCGATGGCCAACGCCGTGTAGGGCGTCAGCTCAGCGGGCTTGATGACAATGGTGCAACCGGCCGCCAGGCTCGCGCAGAGCTTCCAGCCCACCAGTTCTGCCGGGTAGTTCCACGGCGTGATCGCCGCCACCACGCCAATCGGCTCGCGCACCACCAGGCTCTGGAAGCCCGGCTGGTCGTTGGGGATGATCTCGCCGTGCACGCGGGTGGCTTCTTCGGCATAGAAGTGGCAGGCCTCGGCGAGCTTGAGCACTTCACCCTTCGCCTCGTTGACCGGCTTGCCCTGCTCCAGGGTCATGATCTGCGCCATGTTCAGCGCGTCCGCGCCGATCAGGTCGCCCAGGCGGTGCAAGGCACTGGCGCGGGTCTTGGGCAGCTCGCGGGACCAGGCGGCAAAGGCGCGATGGGCGGCGGCCACGGCGTCTTCGATTTCCTGGGCGGTCGCGGCGGCGATAAAGCCGATGGTTTTGCCGGTCGCCGGGTTCTCCACCGGCAAACGCTCACCGGCCCCTTGGCGGAACTGGCCGTTGATAAACAAAGCGCCTTCCAGGGCGGCAATCGACTCGGAGAGAGAATTATTGTTATGCATGGGACTGCTCCGTCACCTTTCTCTGCGGTTGAACCACTGACTTGATTCAAAAATATAGTATTGCTAGTTTTTTGCAAGCGCCGTTCGAAAAATGATCTGCACGAGCCCGATCAGCCGCCGCTCAGGGCAATGAATATTCGCCTTGTTTTTCAGGCAATTAACGGAAAACCCCAGTAAAACAGCGCTTATATTCCGATTTCTTTCATGCAAGCGCCGCTTGACCGTGCTTAAAATCAAAACGTAGCATTACTAGATATCAACAATAAGGAACCACCCTCATGCTGCCCACCTCCCTCAAAAACGCCAAACTGGTCGGCCGCGTCTGGCTTCCCGGCAAAGGCCCGTGTGTTGTCATCCTGCGTGACAACGTGTTGATTGACGTCACCCCGTCGGTGGTGTCGATGGCGGACTTTCTCGACAACCAGCCTGCCGAGCGCTTCGACACCCTGACCGGCGAGCCGGTGGGCGACCTCGCCGACCTGATCCTGGACCCCAGTGAGATGGGCTACCACGCCGACCGCCCTTGCCTGTTGGCGCCGTGCGACTTCCAGGCCCTGAAAGCCTGCGGCGTGACGTTTGCCAGAAGTATGGTCGAGCGGGTGATTGATGAACGCACCGCCGGTGACCCGGGCCGCGCCGATGAACTGCGCGCGCTGATCGGCGCCTTGATCGGTGACAGCCTGTCCAACGTCCAGGCAGGTTCTGCAAAGGCCGCCGAGATCAAGGCGGCGTTGATCGCCGAAGGCTTGTGGTCGCAATACCTGGAAGTGGGCATCGGCCCTGACGCCGAGGTGTTCACCAAGTCCCAGCCCATGGCGGCCGTGGGGTATGGCGCGCAGGTGGGCATCAACCGTATTTCGGAGTGGAACAACCCCGAACCCGAAGTGGTGCTGGCGGTGGACAGCCAGGGCCACATCCGCGGCGCCACCCTGGGCAACGATGTGAACCTGCGCGACGTCGAGGGCCGCTCCGCCCTGCTGCTGGGCAAGGCCAAGGACAACAACGCGTCGTGCTCGATCGGCCCGTTCATTCGCCTGTTCGATGAGCACTTCACCCTGACCGACGTGGAAAACGCCACGCTGAGCCTGTCGGTCACGGGCCTGGACGGCTTTGAAATGCTCGGCCGCTCGAACATGGCCGAGATCAGCCGCAAGCCCGCCAACCTGGTGGCGCAGACCTGCAACACCTCGCACCAGTACCCGGACGGTTTCATGCTGTTTTTGGGCACCATGTTCGCGCCCACCCAGGACCGCCAGAAAAAAGGCTCCGGCTTTACCCACAAGGCCGGTGACATCGTGGAAATCCATTCGCCGCTGCTGGGCACCCTGCGCAACACCGTGGTGTATTCCGACGAGGCCGCGCCCTGGACCTACGGCACCCGCGCCCTGATGCGCAACCTGGCAAAACGGGGGCTGCTATGAATCAGGCCCACTTGAAATTCGTGGTCACCGACCAGGCGTTCGGCAACACCCGCCATGAACAGGCCGCCGCCGCCGCGGCGGGCGCCGCGTTCAGCGAACACCAATGCCGCAGCGAAGACGAAACCCTGGAAGCCGTGCGCGGCGCGCAGGCGGTGCTCAACAACTTTGCGCCCATGACTCACCGCGTGATGCAGGCCATGGCGCCGGGCGCGGTGGTGGTGCGTTATGGCGTGGGCGTGGATAACGTCGACCTCGCGGCGGCCAAGGCCCTGGGCGTGCGGGTGTGCAACGTGCCGGACTACGGGGTTGAAGAGGTGGCCGACCACGCCGCCGCCATGACCCTGGCCCTGGCCCGCAAGCTGGACCACTACGGCCAAGGCATTCGCCGTGGGGAGTGGAAGATCGCGCAGATGGTCGATGGCGTGCGCTCGCTGCGCGACACCACCGTCGGCTTGATCGGCCTGGGCCGCATCGCCCGCTCCTACGCGGCGCGCATGGCCGCGTTTGGCTGCAGTGTGGTCGGCTACGACCCTTACGTGACCAACCAACAGGCGCGCGCGGCCGGGATCGAGCCCATGTCCCGCGATGAAGTCATCGCCGCCGCCCACGTGCTGTCGCTGCACGTGCCACTCACTCCCGAAACCCGCCATGTGATCGACGCCGCCGCCATCGCCCGCATGCCCCGGGGCGCGATCCTGATCAACTGCTCGCGCGGCGGTCTGATCGATGAAACCGCACTGGCCGCCGCGCTGGTCAGCGGCCAACTCAGCGGCGCCGGGCTGGATGTGTTTGAAACAGAACCCTTGCCCGCCGACGCACCACTGCGCACGGCGCCCCATGTGCTGATGTCGCCCCACGCGGCGTTTTTCTCCGACGCCTCGGTGGACGCCTTGCAGCGCCTGGCCAGCGAAGAGGCCCTGCGCGGACTGCGCGGCGAGGCGCTGCGCTGCCCATTGACCTGAGAGACGGCCACCATGACTTACCGTGACAAGCAATCGCTGGTCGGCAAGCTCGCCCTGGTGACCGGCGCAGGCCAGGGCATCGGCGCGGCCATCGCCGAGGCACTGGCCGAAACCGGTGCCGAGGTGATCTGCACCGACCTTGTGCGCGAACGCGCCGAAGCCACCGCACAAGCCCTGAAGGCCAAAGGCTTCAAGGCTCGCGCCGGGGTGCTGGACGTGACCGACAGCGACGCCATCGACGCCCTGGCCAATGCCCTGGCCCCGCTGGACATCCTGGTGTGCAACGCGGGCATCGTGACCAACACAGCGGCCGAGCACATGAGCGACGCCGAATGGGACAAGGTCATCACCGTCAACCTGACCGGCGCGTTTCGCACCTGTCGGGGTTTCGGGCGGCGGATGCTGGAGGCCGGGCGCGGCTCGATCATCAACATCGGCTCCATGTCGGGCCTGGTGGTGAACACCCCGCAACCGCAGTGCCACTACAACGCGTCCAAGGCCGGTGTGCATCAACTGACCAAGTCATTGGCGGTGGAATGGGCCAAGCGCGGGGTACGGGTGAATGCGGTGGCGCCGACCTACATCGAAACGCCTTTGCTGCAGGGGCTGGAAAGCCAGCCGGGGCTGATCGACCGCTGGCTGGACCTGACGCCCAGCGGGCGCATGGGCCAACCCCATGAAGTGGCGGCGGTGGTGCAGTTTTTGGCGTCGGATGCGTCGAGCCTGCTGACGGGCTCGATCATCACTGCGGATGCGGGGTACACCTGCATCTGAAAAGGGGGCCGTTATCGCGGGCAAGCCCGCGATAGCGTGTTTCAGATGGCCACGTCAGCCTTGATGCTTGGGTCTGCGTCATACCCGACGATTTCAAAATCTTCGAACTTATAGTCGTAGATCGACGCAGGCTTGCGCTTGATCACCAGCGTCGGCAGCTTTTTCGGCGTGCGCGCCAGCTGGGTCTGGATCTGTTCCATGTGGTTGCTGTAGGCGTGGGTGTCGCCGGTGGTGACGATGATCTCGTGGGGGATCAGGTCGCACTGCTGCGCCAGCATGTGGGTCAGCAGCGCCAGGGCAGCGGTGTTGTACGGCAGGCCGAGGAACACATCGGAACTGCGGATGTACAGTTGCATCGACAAATGCCCGTCATGCACGAACGCCTGGTACAGCAAGTGGCACGGCGGCAAGGCCTGGCGGCCGTTGCGCGCGTTTTCCTGGGGGCTCTTGGACTCGTCGGGCAGGTACTCGACGTTCCAGCCGTGGAACAGGATGCGGCGGCTGTTGGGGTTGTTCTTGAGGGTGTCGACCATGTAGTCGATCTGGTTGATGGTGCCGCCGTCCTTGGTCGGCCAGGCGGTCCATTGCTCGCCGTAGACGGGGCCGAGGTCGCCGTCTTCAGTGGCCCATTCGTCCCAGATGCGCACGCCGTTTTCGTTGAGCCACTTGACGTTGGTGTTGCCGCTCAACATCCAGATCAGTTCGTTGGCGATGCTTTTGAAGTGCAGCTTCTTGGTCGTCAGCAGCGGAAAGCCGTCTGCCAGGTTGTGCCGGTACTGGCGGGCGAACACCGCCCGGGTGCCGGTGCCGGTGCGGTCGCCCTTGACCTGGCCGTTGGTGATCACATCCTGCAGGAGTTCGAGATATTGCTTCATGACGTTACCTGTATCGGTGAAGCCCGGGCCCACAGGCCCAGGCGTTCAAATTCAAAGCGCGGCGTTCTTGATGCCCTGCGGGCGATTGTAAGCCCACCACAGCAGGCCCAGGCCAGCAAGAATCATCGGCAGGCTCAAAATCTGACCCATGGTCACCCAGCCCCACGCCAGGTAGCCCAGTTGCGCGTCGGGCACCCGCACGAATTCGACGATGAAGCGGAAGATCCCGTAGAACAGCGCAAACATGCCGGACACGGCCATGGTCGGGCGCGGCTTGCGCGAGAAGATGTAGAGGATCAAAAACAGCGCCACCCCTTCCAGGGCGAACTGGTACAGCTGCGACGGGTGGCGCGGCAGTTGCGCCGGGTCGCTGAACGGCGGGAACACCATGGCCCACGGCACGTCACTGGGCTTGCCCCAGAGCTCAGCATTGATGAAGTTGCCAATGCGCCCGGCGCCCAGGCCGATGGGCACGAAGGGGGCGACAAAGTCCATCAGCTGGAAGAACGACTTGCCGTTGCGTCGGCCAAACCACCAGGCCGCGATCATCACGCCAATAAACCCGCCGTGGAACGCCATGCCGCCCTTCCACACTTCCAGGATCAGTGCCGGGTGGGCGATGTACGCGGGCAGATCGTAAAACAACACGTAGCCCAGCCGCCCGCCGACGATCACGCCCATCGACATCCAGAACACCATGTCGGAGAGCTTTTCCTTGGTCCAGGTGGGGTCGAAACGGTTCAGGCGCCGGGAAGCCAGCAGCCAGGCACCGCCGATGCCGATCAGGTACATCAACCCGTACCAATGGATACTCAGCGGACCGATTTCGACGGCCACCGGATTGATCTGCGGATAAGGCAGCATTAAGACTCCTCGTTAATCATTGGCTATGGCGCATCGGACCATGCCGGGGCGCGATTAAGCCTGCATTACAGTAAGAAATTGCACCCGGCAAAAACACCAGGGCAGGATCATGCCAGCCCGACCACGGCGGCATGTTAACGGATGAGAGGCGCCCGACCCAACTTCGATGCAATGGCATTACAAACCGTTCTGTCGGTAGAGTGGCAAAAACCACAAAAGGGATCGCCTGATGTGCCTGATTGTTTTTGCCTGGCGGCCGGGCCACGCCCAACCGCTGATCGTGGCGGCCAACCGCGACGAGTTCTACGCCCGGCCCAGCCTGCCCTTGGCGCAATGGCCGGATGCGCCGCACGTGTACGCCGGCCGCGACCAGGAAGCCGGTGGCACCTGGCTTGGCGTGAGCACCAGCGGCCGGTTTGCCGCGTTGACCAATATCCGCGACCCGCACCAACCGCCAGGGCGCCGCTCCCGGGGCGAGTTGGTGGCGCGCTTTTTGAGTGGCTCACAATCGGTCGAGGAATATTTGGCCGACGTTAACAGCCGATCGATTGAGTACGCCGGTTTTAACCTGTTGATTGGCACACCTGAGGCGCTGTGGCACTACCACGCCAACGACACGGCGCCGACCCGGCTGGCGGCCGGGGTGTACGGGCTCTCCAATGCGGGCCTGGACACGCCTTGGCCCAAGCTGCTCAATGCCCGGGCGGCGCTCGCCGGGGTGCTGGACGACCCGCAGCCGCGGGCGTTGCTCGAGCTGTTGAGTGACCCACAGACCGCGCCATTCGCCGAACTGCCCGACACGGGCGTGGGGCTGGCCACGGAAAGCCTGCTGTCGAGTGTGTTTATCCAGAGCCCCAGCTACGGGACGCGGGCGAGCACCGCGCTGATCGTGAATGCCGATGGCACACGCCACTTGGTGGAACGCAGCTTCGGGCCCCATGGCGGGCAATTGGGTGAGGTGCAGCTCAGGATTTAGCGGGGAGGACCGGGCGAGCCCGCCCTCCCCACAGAGGATGGCGCGGGCTAGAGGGTTTTGGCCGAGGCCGGGTTGATCATCCGCGCCAGGCCCAGGTTTTTCAGCGCCAATTGCAGCGAGCTGTGGATCACCTGCGGGTTGTCGATGGTCATCAGCTCTTTCAACAGGTCCTGGGCCTTGCTCAGGTGCACCTGGCGCAGCATCCACTTCACCTTGGGCAAGTTGGTGGCGTTCATCGACAGGCTGTCAAAACCCATCGCCATCAACAGCACCGCTGCCGCCGGGTCACCGGCCATTTCGCCGCAGATGCTCACCGGCTTGCCTTCGGCATGGGCGTCGCGCACCACGTGCTGCAAGGCTTGCAGCACCGCCGGGTGCAGGTAGTCGTACAGGTCGGCTACCCGCGGGTTGTTGCGGTCCACCGCCAGCAGGTATTGGGTCAGGTCGTTGGAGCCCACCGAGAGGAAGTCCACCTGCCGCGCCAGTTCCTTGGCCTGGTACACCGCCGCCGGGATTTCGATCATCACGCCCACGGGCGGCATCGGCACGTCGGCGCCTTCGTCACGCACTTCGCCCCACGCCCGGTGGATCAGGTGCAGTGCTTCTTCCAGCTCGTGGGTGCCGGAGATCATCGGCAGCAAGATGCGCAGGTTGTTCAGGCCTTCGCTGGCCTTGAGCATGGCGCGGGTCTGCACCAGGAAGATTTCCGGATGGTCGAGGGTCACGCGGATACCGCGCCAGCCCAGGAACGGGTTGTCTTCCTTGATGGGGAAGTAGGACAGCGACTTGTCGCCGCCGATGTCCAGGCTGCGCATGGTCACCGGCAGCGGATGGAAGGCCGACAGCTGCTCGCGGTAAATCGCCAGCTGTTCCTTTTCGCTCGGGAAGCGCTGATTGATCATGAACGGCACTTCGGTGCGGTACAGGCCCACGCCTTCGGCACCGCGCTGTTGGGCGCGGGCCACGTCCGCCAGCAGGCCGGTGTTGACCAGCAGCGGCACGCGGTGGCCATCGGGGGTCACGCAAGGCTGTTCGCGCAAGGCGTCGAGGCCTTGGGACAGCTGGCGTTCTTCTTCCACCACTTCGGCGTATTGCTTGCGCAGCACGTCGCTGGGGTTGGTGTAGACCTCGCCGTGGTAGCCGTCGACGATCATGTCGATGCCGTCGACCTTGGAGTACGGCAGGTCCACCAGGCCCATCACCGTCGGAATGCCCATGGCCCGGGCCAGGATCGCGACGTGGGAGTTACCCGAACCGAGTACCGACACCAGGCCCACCAGCTTGCCCTCGGGCACTTCGCCGAGCATGGTGGCGGTCAGTTCTTCACTGATCAGGATGGTGTTGTCGGGGTAGACCAGGTTGGTGGTGCGGTCTTCCTGCAGGTAGGCAAGCAGACGGCGACCCAGGTCGCGCACGTCGGAGGCGCGTTCGCGCAGGTAGGCGTCGTCCATCAGTTCAAAGCGGTTGACGTGATCGGTCACCACCTGGCGCAGCGCGCCCTGGGCCCATTGGCCGGTCTTGATCACGTTTTTGACTTCGCTGCCCAGGGACGCGTCGTCGAGCATCATCTGGTACACGTCGAACAAGGCCCGCTCTTCGGGGCGCAACTGGCTGGCCAGCTTGTTCGACAGGTTGCGCATGTCGTTACGCACGCCGTCGAGGGCGGTCTTGAACAGTTTGATCTCGGCGTCGATGTCGGTGACGGTCTTGTCCGGCACCACATCCAGGTCGGCCGGGGGCAGCATGACCACCGCCGTACCCACCGCCGCACCGGGCGAGCCGGGCACGCCGACGAACTTGGCTTCCTGGATGCCCTTGCCTTCACGGCCCAGGCCGCGAATGGAGCCGGTGGCCTCGGCGTGGGCAATAACGCCTGCGAGCTGCGCGCTCATGGTCACCAGGAAGGCTTCTTCGCCTTCATCGAACTGGCGACGCTCTTTTTGCTGGATGACCAACACGCCCACGACGCGGCGGTGGTGAATGATCGGCGCGCCGAGGAACGAGGCGTAGCGTTCCTCGCCGGTTTCGGCGAAGTAGCGATAACGCGGGTGATCGGCGGCGTTTTCCAGGTTCAGGGGCTCTTCACGCGTGCCCACCAAACCCACCAGCCCCTCATTGGGCGCCATGCTGACCTTGCCGATGGACCGCTTGTTCAGGCCTTCGGTGGCCATCAGCACAAAACGGTTGGTTTCGGGGTCGAGCAGGTAAACCGAGCAGACCTGGCTGCCCATGGTTTCCTTGACGCGCAACACAATAATCCCCAACGCCGCTTTGAGATCCTTGGCGGCGTTAACTTCCTGGACGATCTTGCGCAGCGTATTGAGCATGGCTCGGGGTCGAACTCCGTCGTCAGTCGCGCGCTAAAAGGCGCGGGGCAAGCTCTTTGAGAGCGCGACGATAAACCTCGCGCTTGAATGTCACCACCTGGCCCAACGGGTACCAATAACTGACCCAGCGCCAGCCATCGAACTCCGGTTTACCGGTCAAATCCATCCGCACCCGCTGCTCGTTGGAGATCAGGCGCAGGAGAAACCATTTCTGCTTCTGGCCGATGCACAGCGGCTGGCTGTGGGTACGCACCAGGCGTTGCGGCAAACGATAGCGCAACCAGCCTCGGGTACAGGCGAGAATTTGCACATCTTCACGCTCAAGGCCAACTTCTTCGTTCAACTCGCGGTACAGGGCGTCTTCAGGGCTTTCATCGGGGTTGATCCCGCCTTGAGGAAACTGCCAGGCATCTTGGTTGATACGGCGAGCCCATAGCACCTGGCCGGCATCATTCGTAAGAATGATCCCGACATTGGGACGGAAACCATCGGGGTCGATCACGGCAACAACCTCGCAAACGCATGTCGCCGCATTGTTCCACAAAGCTTGTTGCAGCGGCAACGAGGCTGCTTAGCTTATGTGCAGTCTTGTGAAAAGACCGTATTCTGGACGCCTTTTTACAGACTTTTCAGCGAGTAACCGCAATGCGCCTGGCTTTATTCGACTTGGACAACACCCTTCTTGGCGGCGACAGCGACCATGCCTGGGGCGATTACCTGTGTGAACGCCGGATTCTCGACCCGGTGGCCTACAAAGCCCGCAACGACGCCTTCTACCAGGATTACCTGGCCGGTCAGCTGGACAACGCGGCCTACCTTAACTTCAGCCTGGAAATCCTGGGCCGCACCGAAATGGCCCAACTCGACGAATGGCACCGCGATTTCATGCGCGACTGCATCGAACCGCTGATGCTGCCCCAGGCCGTGGAGCTGCTGGCCAAGCACCGGGCGGCCGGCGACAAGCTGGTGATCATCACCGCCACCAACCGTTTTGTGACCGCGCCGATTGCCGAGCGCCTGGGGGTCGAAACCCTGATCGCCACCGAATGTGAAATGGACAATGGCCGCTACACCGGGCGCAGCACCGATGTACCGTGCTTTCGTGAAGGCAAGGTGACGCGCCTGAACCGTTGGCTGGAAGAAACCGGGTACAGCCTGCAAGACAGCTACTTTTATAGCGACTCGATGAACGATCTGCCGCTGCTGGAGCAGGTGACCCACCCCGTGGCGGTGGACCCGGACCCCAACCTGCAGGCCGAGGCCCAGAAGCGTGGCTGGCCGGTGATTAGCCTGCGCGGCTGATTGCAAGCGCGGGAGCGGGCGGGCCTGCGATGAGGCCCGCCCGTGTTCACGCCTTAAACGGGCCGGGCGCCCATCAACCCGGCAATCGCCACAAACCCCACCAGGCTGATCACCGCCAGTGCCAGGGTGAAATTCAGGTTCCCCGCCCCGCCCACCCGCAGCCGGTTGAGCCGCACCACCAGCCAGAACCACGCCAGCGCCGCCACGGTATAGAGGATGCTGGAGCCCAGAATCCAGGTGGCGCCCAGCGGCCAGCCGAGCAAATGCACCAGCCACCAGCCGGTGAATGGCAAGCTGACCAGGCACATGCCCATCAAGCCCCACACAAACACCCACGGGCGGTGCACGGTAGAGGCAGGCCCGGTGCTGCGTTTGTGCCAGGCCAGCACGGCCAGGGCCAGGCCGCTGATCAGCACCAGGGCCATGGCCATGACGTGGAGGACTTTAAGGGTGGTCAGCGTTTCCATAGGGTCGATTCCTTGAAGGCGGCTTACTCAGCGTAGTCGTTCAACCCAGGAACAACTGGTAGGCCGGGTTTTCACTTTCATCCCAATATGGGTAGCCGATTTGCTCCAGCGCCGCCGGCACCAGGTGACGCTCGTCGGCGGGCACTTGCAGCCCGGCCACCACACGCCCGTCGGCCGCGCCGTGGTTGCGGTAGTGGAACATCGAGATGTTCCAGCGCCCGCCCAGCTTGTTGAGAAAGTTGAACAGCGCGCCCGGACGCTCGGGGAACTCGAAGCGAAACACCACTTCGTCGCTGACCTTCGCCGCATGCCCGCCCACCATGTGGCGGATGTGCAGCTTGGCCAGCTCGTTTTCGGTCAGGTCCAGCACCGGGAAACCTTGGCGTTCGAGGCTGTCGATCAGGCTGCTGCGCGGGTCGTTGTCGGGGTGGGTCTGCACGCCGACAAAAATGTGCGCCTCGCGGCCCGAGTGATAGCGGTAGTTGAATTCGGTGATCTGGCGCTTGCCCACGGCCTCGCAGAACGCCTTGAAGCTGCCCGGCTTCTCGGGGATGGTCACGGCGATGATGGCTTCGCGGCCCTCGCCCAGCTCGGCGCGCTCGGCCACATGGCGCAGGCGGTCGAAGTTGACGTTGGCGCCGGAGTCGATGGCCACCAGGGTCTGCCCGGTGACGCCACGGGTTTCCACGTATTTCTTGATGCCCGCCACGCCCAGCGCGCCCGCAGGCTCGGTGATGGAACGAGTGTCGTCGTAGATGTCCTTGATCGCCGCACAGATTTCATCGGTGCTGACGGTGATCACCTCGTCCACATAGTCTTTGCAGATATCAAAGGTGTGCTGGCCGATCTGCGCCACCGCCACGCCGTCGGCAAAGATGCCCACGCTGGGCAACACCACGCGCTCGCCCGCCGCCATGGCCGCTTGCAGGCAGTTGGAGTCGTCCGGCTCGACCCCGATGATCTTGATCTCGGGCCGCAGGTATTTCACGTACGCCGCGATACCGGCGATCAGCCCGCCGCCGCCCACCGGCACAAAAATCGCGTCCAGCGGCCCCGGGTGCTGACGCAGAATCTCCATCGCCACGGTGCCCTGCCCGGCAATGGTGTGTGGGTCATCATAGGGGTGGATGTAGACGTAGCCTTTTTCGTCGACCAGCTTGAGCGAATACGCCAGCGCTTCGGGGAACGAGTCGCCATGCAGCACCACTTTGCCGCCCCGGGAACGCACGCCTTCGACCTTGATCTCGGGGGTGGTCTTGGGCATCACGATAGTGGCCTTGACCCTCAGCACCTTGGCCGCCAGGGCCAGGCCCTGTGCATGATTGCCCGCTGAGGCCGTGACCACGCCACGGGCGCGCTCTTCGTCGCTCAGCTGGGTGAGCTTGTTGTAGGCGCCGCGAATCTTGAACGAGAACACCGGCTGCAAATCTTCGCGCTTGAGCCAGACCTGGTTGCCCAGCCGCTCGGAAAGCTGGCGGGCGGTCTGCAGCGGGGTTTCGACGGCAACGTCATAGACGCGCGAGGTGAGGATCTTTTGGACGTAGTGTTCGAGCATCGGCGGGCATCTACTTTGCAGATTGGGCAGGGCTCGGGAGTCTAACCCGCCTTTTGGCCGGGCGACCACACGAATCCCGAGGTTTTGTTGGGGTATACTCGCCGCCCTCGATAACTCCCCGCCCGTTCCGGAGCCCGCATGACCCAGGATCAACTCAAACAGGCAGTGGCCCAGGCCGCCGTCGATTTAATCCTCCCCAAACTCGACGACAAGAGCATCGTCGGTGTCGGCACCGGCTCCACTGCCAACTGCTTTATCGACGCCCTGGCCCGGCACAAGGGCGCCTTCGACGGCGCCGTGGCCAGCTCCGAAGCCACCGCCGCGCGCCTCAAGGGCCACGGCATCCCGGTGTATGAGCTCAACACCGTGAGCGACCTGGAGTTCTACGTCGACGGCGCCGACGAAAGCGACGCGCACCTGAACCTGATCAAAGGCGGCGGCGCGGCCCTGACCCGCGAGAAAATCGTCGCGGCCGTGGCCAAGACCTTTATCTGCATTGCCGACGCCAGCAAGCTGGTGCCGGTGCTCGGCGCGTTCCCGCTGCCGGTCGAAGTCATCCCCATGGCCCGCAGCCACGTGGCCCGCGAGCTGGTGAAACTGGGCGGCGACCCGGTGTACCGCGAAGGCGTGCTGACCGACAACGGCAACATCATCCTGGATGTGTTCAATATGCAGATCAGCCACCCGGTGGAGCTCGAAGCGCAGATCAACGCGATCGTCGGCGTGGTGACCAACGGCCTGTTCGCGGCGCGGCCAGCGGACGTGCTGCTGCTGGGCACGGCTGAGGGCGTGAAAACCCTCAAGGCCTGAGTGCGTTACACGTGTTGTGGAAGCCCGCGGGCCTGCGAGCGCAGTGTCACGGGGCTTTCTTGAAGACGTAGAACAGGTTCGGCTCGCTGACCATGTACAGCGTGCCCGCATCGTCCATGGCGATGCCTTCGGCCTGGGGCACTCGCTGGCCCAGGCCATGGCGGCCCTTGAGCAGTGACAGACTGCTCAGCGGCCGACCGTCGATGTCCAGCTCCAACACCAGAAACGACTCGTGGGACAGCGCCAGCAAGTGGCCGCTGCGCTCGTCGTATTGCAGGCTCGACAAATCCCGCACAAACAACCCGGCGTCGCGCTTGGGGTTGTTGATCACGTGGACCGAGTAGGTTTTTTCTGCCTTGAAATGGGGAAAACCGTGCACCTCGTAGA
The DNA here is from genome assembly GCF_054071325.1 of Pseudomonas sp. SDO5215_S409. Lineage (NCBI taxonomy): Bacteria > Pseudomonadati > Pseudomonadota > Gammaproteobacteria > Pseudomonadales > Pseudomonadaceae > Pseudomonas > Pseudomonas sp. SDO5215_S409. Next base: position 90,942 of record NZ_JBSVWN010000006.1, read on the forward strand.
TCAGCATCGGGTTCTTTTCCTTGGCGACGAACAGGCGCTTGCCCACCGAGTCGTACGCCAGCCCTTCAAACCCCTGATTGCCGCCCAGGTGCACGCCCAGGGTCATTTGCTCGGCGTCGGCGGCGTCCAGGTAGCGGGTGTCGTCGTCCACATGGACTTTGATCAGGCGCTGCTGGCTTTCATCGGTGATCACATAGGTGTCGTCGCTGATGAACTCCACCGCCTCCGCATCGCCAAACCCGATCAGCGGGATGCGCCGCAGGATCTTGCCCGCCAGCGACAGCTCGATCAGCTCGGCATTTTTATTGGTCACGGTAAACAGGCTGTTGCGCACCGGGTCGAAGGTCAGCGCCGACACATCATCGTTGAGGCCGTCGATCACCTGCGCTTCTACCGTCACGCGGTAGGCCCCCAGGCCAATCGAGCGTTCATCGGCCGGGTGGCGCCAGGTCTGCCAGTTGAACCAGGCGCGCTCGAACAGGCGAAACTGCTGGGCGACCGCGCCCGCGGCCACCAGGGCAAGGAGTAGTAACAGCAGCAACAGTCAGCGCATCGGGCAGGCTCAAGGTCAGAACGGGCGAATGAATACCACGGTGTTCTGAATTTAAACTTAAACGCCGTGCTCCGTGGGGGTGGATGCCGCAGACAGAGCCAAATCCGACGCAATCGGGCCTATTGCCGGGGCTTTTCGAAGCGGTAGAACAGGTTGGGTTCGCTGACCATGTACACCGTGCCCGCCTCATCCATCGTCACGCCTTCGGCGCGAGGGATGGTGTTTTTCAGGCCATTGAAGCCGCCGAGCAACGTCATGAAGCTGACTTGCTCGCCTTTTTCATCCAGCTCCAGCAACAAGTGCGAGTCGGCTGACAGCACCAGCATGTGGCCGGTGCGCGGGTCGATGGCCAGGGCCGACAGGTTGCGCATGTCCAGCTCGGTGCTCGGCTGCTTGACCTTGTCGCCGCTCAGCACCTGGCTGCCGTCGCTTTTCCAGGTGAACAACGCCGGTGGGCGCTCCTCGCCGAGGATCAGTTGCTGGTTGCGCTTGTCCCACACAATGCCTTCAAAGGCTTTGTTCTGGTTTTTGGACGGGCCGAGGTCGTAGTGGGGGAAGTCGGCAAAATTCAGTTGCTGGGTGTTGGCGTCCACTGTTACCAGCGAGAGGGTGTGCATGCGCTCGTCCACGATGCCGATCACACCGTTTTCCATCACCGTGAGGCCTTCGGCGTTGTTCCAGCCGTGAAGCGGCATTTTGCGCAACACGTCGCCCTGCAGGGTCAGTTCCACCAGGAACGGGTTTTTGCCCATCACCGAGAACAGGGTGCGGGTCTGCGGGTTGTAGGCCACGTCCGAGGCTTCGTCCTTTTCCATGCCGGGCAGCGGCTTGGCGTCGATGACGGCGTGATAGTCCGGCAGCCAGATGCTTGCCTGGCGCTGCACCGGGGTTTCAAAGCGCTCTTCAAGCCACAGCAGACCCCGGTCATCCCAATGCATCGCCCACGCCAGCGCGTAGAGGATCACGCCGATCAGCAACAGCCAGGCGTACCAGCGCATGAACAGGACGGGTTTTGCAGAGGGACGAGGCTGGGCCATTGAACGCATTCCGGAAAGTCAGGCCGCGAATTATCCGGATAGGGTGTGAAAAAAATGCAAAACCAGGGCTTCAAGGCCTTTACACACCCCGTGAGGGAGCGGGCAAGCCCACTCCCTCCGTGCCGAGGCTTAGCGCACGACGCTTTCGAAGCGGCTCACACCGGGCAATTCCAGCACCAGTTCGTCACCCACGTTCAGCGGGCCGACGCCCACGGGCGTGCCGGTGAGGATCACGTCACCGGCCTGCAGCGAGAAGCAGCCAGCCATGTGCTGGATCATCGGGATGATCGGGTTGAGCATGATCGCGCTGTTGCCATCCTGGCGCACTTCGCCGTTGATGGTCAGGCGGATGCCGATGTCGGTCACGTCCGGGAAGGTGCTGCCCACCACGAACGGGGCGATCACCGCCGCGCCATCGAACGACTTGGCGATCTCCCACGGCAAGCCCTTGGCCTTGAGCTCGGCCTGTTTGTCGCGCAGGGTCAGGTCCAGCGCCGGGGCGAAGCCGGAGATGGCGTCCAGCACTTCTTCGCGGCTGGGCTTGGCCGACAGGGGCTTGCCGATCAACACGGCGATTTCTGCCTCGTAGTGCACCGAACCGCGATCGGTCGGGATGCTGAAACCGCCTTCCAGCGGCACCACGCAACTGCCCGGCTTGATAAACAGCAGCGGCTCGGAAGGCACCGGGTTATCCAGCTCCTTGGCGTGTTCGGCGTAGTTACGCCCGATACACACCACTTTGCCCAGGGGAAAGTGGATGTTGGTGCCGTCGACATACTTGTGCTGGTAGCTCATGAAACGACTCCTGCTTCAGGGACTGGTTAAACAGCGAAGATCTTGCCCGGGTTCATGATCCCGTTCGGGTCGAACACCGCCTTGACTGCCTTCATGTATTCGATTTCAACCGGGGAACGGCTGTAGGTCAGGTAATCGCGCTTGGTCATGCCCACGCCGTGTTCGGCGGAGATCGAGCCGTTGTACTTCTCGACGGTCTCAAACACCCACTTGTTCACCGTGGCGCACTTGGCGAAGAACTCGTCCTTGCTCAGGTTCTCGGGCTTGAGGATGTTGAGGTGCAGGTTGCCGTCGCCGATGTGGCCAAACCAGACGATTTCGAAGTCGGGGTAGTGCTCACCGACGATCGTGTCGATTTCCTTGAGGAACGCCGGGACTTTCGACACGGTGACCGAAATGTCGTTTTTGTACGGCGTCCAGTGGGAAATGGTTTCGGAGATGTACTCGCGCAGCTTCCACAGGTTGTGCAGCTGGGTTTCGCTCTGGCTCATCACGCCGTCCAGCACCCAGCCCTGCTCCACGCAGTGCTCGAAGGTTTCCAGGGCGTGGTTGGCGACTTCTTCGGTGGTGGCTTCAAATTCCAGCAGCGCGTAGAACGGGCACTCGGACTCGAACGGCGCCGGGACGTCGCCACGGGCGAGGACTTTGGCCAGGGCCTTGTCAGAAAAGAACTCGAAGGCTGTAAGGTCGAGCTTGCCCTGAAACGCGTGCAACACCGGCATGATCGCGTCGAAATCGGCAGTGCCCAGCACCATGGCGGTGAGGTTTTTCGGCGCCCGGTCCAGGCGCATGGTGGCTTCCACCACAAAACCCAGGGTGCCTTCGGCGCCGATGAACAGCTGGCGCATGTCGTAGCCGGTGGCGTTCTTGATCAGGTCGCGGTTGAGTTCCAGCACATCGCCCTTGCCGGTGACCACTTTCATGCCCGCCACCCAGTTGCGGGTCATGCCGTAGCGAATGACCTTGATCCCGCCGGCATTGGTGCCGATATTGCCGCCAATCTGGCTGGAGCCGGACGACGCGAAGTCCACCGGATAATACAGGCCGTGTTCTTCGGCGACGTTCTGCAACTGCTTGGTGACCACCCCTGGCTGGCACACGGCCGTACGGTCGGTGAGGTTCACGTCGAGGATCTGGTTCATATAGTCGAACGACACGACCACTTCGCCATTGGCCGCCACCGCCGCGGCCGACAGGCCCGTGCGACCGCCGGACGGCACCAGCGCCACCGCGTGTTCATTGGCCCAACGGACAATGGCCTGCACCTGCTCGGTGGTCTTGGGAAACACGATGGCGATAGGCGCCGGGGCGAAGTGTTTGGTCCAATCCTTGCCAAAAGCTTCCAGGGAGTCTGCATCGGTCAGCACTTTTCCAGGCTCAACCAGGGTCTTCAGCTCATCAATCAGGGCAGGATGGGTCATCGACGGAACTCTCGAACAATTCATGGTCACCCTGAGAACGCTTCACGTCGCAGGTATGAGTGTTTAGCGGGGCGCGTATGCTAGCATACCGCCCCCGCAGGACAGAGCCCAAGGGCGTTTCTGCGGTGACGGCTTTCCTGCCGTCCGGGTCAGCTCTGCATCATGATTCGCCCACACGTTTTTGTTGGACGCGTGGCTGTTTTCGTCAGGCCTGGCGCCGCGACGACTCATAGCAGGCTATGGGGAGGAGCGGCAACGCAGCATGACGGCAACGGACGCCGCCAAACCGAAACACTCCGGGTGAATCACGGCACATCCAGCTGCTCGATTCCCTGCCATTTTTCTTTGGGATACAGGTTTAAGCAGATGAGCAAGACTTCTCTCGATAAGAGCAAGATCAAGTTCCTTCTTCTGGAAGGCGTCCACCCCTCGGCCGTCGACGTTCTGAAGGCCGCCGGGTACACCAGCATTGAGTACATCACCAGTTCTCTGCCGGAAGCCCAGCTCAAGGAAAAGATCGCTGACGCGCATTTTATCGGCATTCGCTCCCGCACCCAGCTGACCGAAGAGATCTTCGAGCACGCCAAGAAGCTGGTAGCCGTGGGTTGCTTCTGCATCGGCACCAACCAGGTCGACCTCAACGCCGCCCGCGAGCGCGGCATCGCGGTGTTCAACGCACCGTACTCCAACACCCGTTCCGTGGCGGAACTGGTGCTGGCCGAGGCCATCCTGCTGCTGCGCGGCATTCCCGAGAAGAACGCCTCCTGCCACCGTGGCGGCTGGATCAAGAGCGCGGCGAACTCCTTCGAGATTCGCGGCAAGAAGCTGGGCATCATCGGCTACGGCTCGATCGGCACCCAACTGTCGGTACTGGCCGAAGGCCTGGGCATGCAGGTGTTCTTCTACGACACCCTGACCAAGCTGCCGCTGGGCAACGCCACTCAAGTGGCCAGCCTGACCGACCTGCTGGGCATGTCCGACATCGTCACCCTGCACGTACCGGAAACCGCTGAAACCCAGTGGATGATCGGCGAGAAGGAAATCCGCGCCATCAAGAAAGGCGGCATCCTGATCAACGCCGCGCGCGGCACCGTGGTCGATCTGGACGCCCTGGCCGACGCGATCAAGGACAAGCACCTGATCGGCGCCGCCATCGACGTGTTCCCGGTGGAGCCACGCTCCAACGACGACATCTTCGAAAGCCCGCTGCGTGGCCTGGACAACGTGATCCTGACCCCGCACATCGGCGGCTCCACCGCTGAAGCCCAAGCCAACATCGGCCTGGAAGTGGCCGAAAAGCTGGTCAAGTACAGCGACAACGGTACGTCGGTGTCCTCGGTCAACTTCCCGGAAGTGGCGCTGCCCGCTCACCCTGGCAAGCACCGCCTGCTGCACATCCACGAAAACATCCCGGGTGTGATGAGCGAGATCAACAAGGTCTTCGCCGAAAACGGCATCAACATCTCCGGTCAGTTCCTGCAGACCAACGAGAAGGTCGGCTACGTGGTCATCGACGTCGATGCCGAGTACTCGGACCTGGCGCAAGAAAAGCTGCAGCACATCAATGGCACCATCCGCAGCCGCGTGTTGTTTTAAGCGGGCAGCGGCAAGGGCTATCTGAAGCCTGAAGCTGGCAGCAAAAAAAACGGGAGCCCCGCCAGGGCTCCCGTTTTTTTGTCGCTAGAAAACTTACTTCACGTTAATCGTGATGACTTTGGACGCTACCGTCGGGTCGAACTGCATGTGCAGTTTGTCGCCCGCGACCAGTTGCAGGGTGTGTTTGCCAGGGGTCAGGGTCAGTTCGGTTTCGGTCTGGGCCTTGCCGTAGTGGATCACGGTGTCGGTGGCCGGGATCGGCAGGCTGGCGTCGGGCAGGGCTTTTTGGTCGATCAGCAGGTGGTGGTGGCCGGTGCCTGGGGTCTGGTCGGTGGCCGGGGCCAGCTTGAGGCCTTCCATGCCGAACTTCACGGTGAAGGTTTTATCGACCGTGGCGCCGTCTTTGGGCGAAACGATAAACACCTTGGCACCTTCAGGCGGTGCACTGCGCGGGATACCGTCGGCAGCGGTTGCCAACATCGAAGCACCCAGCAACAGACTGGCGAGCGTTACGCGGGACAAAAGAGCTTTCATTCGCTTCTCCACTTTTGTGAAATTTTCAGGGTTATGACAACTTCGCGACAAATTGCTGTCCAAGGCACTCAACACCATAGCAAAGCGAGCCTGAACAACACCCTCGCCCTTTTGAATTTTCCAGGAGTGACCATGCGTTTTTTGCCTGGCCTGTTGCTTTTACTTCCCCTGGCGAGCCCCTTGGCTCACGCCGAACTGATCGACGATGTGTTTGACCGGGGCGAATTGCGCATTGCCCTGGAGGCCAATACCCCGCCGTACAACTTCAAGGACGCCGACAAACTGACCGGCTTTGAAGTGGAACTGGGCGAGTTGCTGGCCAAGGAAATGGACGTGCGCCCCGCCTTTATCACCACCGACGACGCTGACTTGTTGCCCGGGGTCGAAACCGGCAAGTACGACGTCGCGATCAACCACATCGCTATGACTGCCGAACTGCAAGAACGTTTCGACTTCAGCGAGCCTTACCATCAGGCGCCAGCGTTGGCGGTGGCGTTTCAAAAGGGTAACCCGGCGTTCAAGTCCAGCCTGGACAATGCACTGATGCGGATCAAAGCCGATGGGCGACTGCAAGGGCTGTCGCACAAATGGCTGGAGAACGCGGCGGACACGCCGGTGGCGAAAGCCGAATGATTCAGCCGCCGAGCTGGGCCAGGGCGGCCAAGGCCTCGGGCAGTTGCAACTCACTGAACACCTGCACCCCGTGGCGCTTGAGCAACGCGGCCGTCACGCCTTCACCGGGCACTTTCACACCGCTGAAGGTGCCGTCGTAGGTCAGCACATTCCCGCACGAGGGGCTGTTGGCCTTGAGCACGGCGATCCGAATGCCGTGGCGCTGCACCAAAGCCAGCGCCTGGCGGGCACCGTCCAGGAAGGCTTCGGTGAAGTCCTGCCCCTGCGCCGTCAGGACCTGGGCGCGCCCTTCCCACACGTCCACGCCCTGCCCGCCCGGGATCTCGGCGGACGGGCGCGGCGTGGGCAGGCCGCCCGCCACTTCGGGGCACAGCGCAACCACCCGGCCCTCGGCCTGCCACGCGGCCAACGGATCGAACGGGCCGCTGGCGCCGCCGTCGTAGCGCACCTTGTGCCCCAGCAGGCAGCGGCTGACCAGGATCTTGTGCATGCTCAAAACGGCTCGTTGCCGCGCCGGCGAAACCAGCCGGTCAACGACAGGCGCTCGCGCGTGGCCGGCAGGACTTCATGGGGCACCTCGCCCGACAGGAACACCGCCAGGCAACCGCCCACCGGCACCACGTCATGCGCCACGTCGCCGTCCAGGTACATCCGCAACTGGCCGCCGTGTTCGGGCTGCCAGTCGTCGTTGAGGTAGATCACGGTCGATACCATGCGCCGGTCATCGTCGCGGAAACGGTCGACGTGCTTGCGGTAAAACGCTCCGGCCGGGTACAGCGCAAAGTGGCACTCGAACGTTTCCAGGCCCAGGTACAGGCCCTGGTTCAGGGCCATGCGCAGGCTGTCCATCAGCGCCAGGTAGGCATCGCAACTGGCGGCCTCGCCGGGCTCCAGCCACTGGATATGGTCCCCGCGAATGCCTTCACGCACTTCCTGCGCCGGGCCGCGACCGACCGCGGCCGGTGCCAGCTCGCCTTCGGCGGCGCGTTTACGGCACTCGGCCGCCAGCGCCAGGGTCAGGTCCCGGGGCAAGAACAGGTTTTGCTGCGACCAGCCCTGGGTGGCCAGGTCATCGATAATGCGCAGCAATAAGGGGTCATCGGAAGGTAAGTGCATGGCGCGCATAGTATCCATCTGCCTCTCACTGCGACAGCGCCACCGGGCACCTGACCAAACTTTAATCAGGGAGCCGATAGGAATTCTCGACAAATCCTACGCCCGACACGGACAATAGCGCCCGACTGACAGGAGTCCTTATGCGTCGTTTGTTTTTCTCCCTGCTGATGCTCTGCACGTTGCCCGCCTGGGCCGACAGCCATGACCAGTTGTACAAGGTCGCCGGTTGGGCAGAACAGCGCGCGCATTTTAATGACGCCCTCAGTGCCGCCCAGCAACGCTACCGCAACAGCCTGCCGCCCGCGGTGTTCCAGGCGTTGGTGGACAACAGCAACAAACGCTTCGCGCCCCAGGCCGTGGACCAGCGCGCCGAGGCCCAGTTGCGCAAGCACCTCGCCGACCCCAAGCCTGCGCTGGCGTTTTTCCAGTCGCCGCTGGGGCGCAAGATCGTCGCTGCCGAATTGCTCGCCACCCGCCGCGACCAGTTGGCCAAGAATGCCCAGGGCCTGCCGCACATGCAGGCCGACGCCACCCGCAGCCTGATCATCGGCCACCTGGCCCAGGCCTTGCCCGCCCGGGAAGCCGGTGCAGAAGTGAGCCTGGCGATTGCAGGCGTGGCGGCCGACAGCCTGAGCCAGATGATCCCCGGCCTGCTCGGCGGCGGGCAGGCCCAGGGCATGTTGAACGGCCAGCGTGAGCGGTTGATGCAGCAGATCGGCAACGACCTGAACAACACCCTGCTGTACGTGTACCGCGACCTGTCCGACCCGGAGCTGGAAGAGTACGCCACCTTTGCCGAATCACCCCAGGGCAAGGCGTATTACCAGGCTGCGCTGGCGGCCATTCGGGCGGGCCTGGCGGTAGGCCAGAGCACTTCCAGCCTGCAGTGAGCCGCTGGGCCCTCAGCCCAGGTGATCGTTCAGAAAGGCGAAGTACTGCTGGCGAATCGGTGCAATCTCGTTGGCCAAGTGATGCCGCCCCCGCGGGACCATCAGCACGTGCGGCTGGTCGAACTTGCTGCGCAAGACCTGCAAGTTGTGTGGCCAGTCCACCGTCATGTCCTCCTCACCCTGCACGATCACCGGCCTGCGCGCGCTGCGCGGCGCGGCTTCGATGCGGGTGATCCAGCGGGCCAGCGCCCCCACCCAGGCCGTGGGCAGTTGCCGCGGCTGCAACGGGTCGGCCTCAAGGAACGCCTTGAAGTGCGGGTCGTTGGTGTTCTCGCTGAAACGCCGGGCGATGCCTTTGACGAACGGCCTGAGCAGGTAATAACTCAAGCGTGACCAGCCCCAACTGCGCGGCCGCACCAACGGCGCCAGCAAGAATACCTGGCCTTGAGCCGGGCTCTGCGCACCGTGGTTGAGCAGGTGGTCCACCACGATCGCCCCGCCGGTGCTTTGCCCGAACAGGTGCCAGGGTTGCGGCAACTGCAAGGTTTGGGCTTCGGCGAACAGCGCCTGCACCACGTCCTGGTACACCGAAAAATCGCTCACGCTGGCGCGCTCGCCACTGGACAGGCCGTGGCCGGGCAAATCGCAGGCGATCACCACAAAGCCCTGGTCCAGGGCCCAGTTCACCGCATTGCGGTACAGCCCCATGTGATCGTAGAAACCGTGAAACAAAAACAGCGTCGCCACCGGCGCAGGCGGCCACCACACCTGTGCCACCACCTCGAAGCCGCCACTGTCGAAACGCCCCAGCCGACTCACGGCAGGCACCTGGCGGGCCGCCAGGTCCAGGCCATAAAAGCGCTGGTACACCCGGGCCTCGGCCGACAACGGCTGCCCCACGGCCAGTGGCTGCAGGCTGGCGCGCAGGTGATCGGGGTCGAACGTAACGGGCATAAAGGCTTCCACACGAGGGCTTTGCAGCGATGAACAGACGAATATCGAGCCCCGATATTCATCTGTCAGGGCAAGCATGGCAAGCTACGCGTCCTCTGAGGACCGACCCCCCATGCGCCACCCCTACCGTACCGCCTTGTTCGCCAGCGTAATCCTGATGATTTGCGCAGGCGTCCTGTGGGCCGCGTATGGCTGGTTCCAGGGCCGCTACCTGCGGGCGTTCAGCGAACACACGGCGGTGTTTTCCGGTGATGCGCTCAGGCTGCCCGCCGAACTGGCAGGGCCGGGGCCGATCCGCCTCGTGCACTTCTGGGACCCGGCCTGCCCCTGCAACGTGGGCAACCAGCAGCACCTTTCCGAACTGGTGGAGCACTACGCCCCCAAAGGCGTGGCGTTTTATTCGCTGCAAAAAACCGGCAGCCACGGCCAGTTGCCCGCCACCCTGGGCGCGATAAAACCCCTCAGGCGCCTGCCCGGCGCCGAACAGGTGCCCGCCAGCCCCGCCGTGGGCATCTGGGATCGCAGCGGCGCGCTGGCGTATTTCGGGCCTTACAGCGAAGGGCTGACGTGCAATTTTGGCAACAGCTTCATCGAACCGATCCTGCAAGCGCTGGAGGACGGCCGCCAGGTCAACGCCACGCACACCCTCAGCGCCGGGTGTTATTGCCAGTGGCACTCAGACGCCCCCGCCCCCTGAACCGCTGCCCGGCGGCAAGCTGAACGGATGCTGTTACCCGGGCAAACTGTGCCGACGCCTGCGCCAGGCTGCGGTATCTTGGCGCCCTGGGAGCCTCACACCGACACGGGAACCATGAGCCAGTTAACTTTTATCTTCTGGATACTGAACGTGATCGTCGATACGTCAGGCCAGTTGGCCTTCAAAGCCGCCGCCGTCGACAGCGCCGACTACTCGGGCATGGCGCACTGGTATCACCTGATGAAACGCCACTGGTTCTGGATCGGCATCCTGCTTTACGTCGTCGAGTTCATGCTGTGGCTGGCCTTTATCACGATGGTGCCGCTGTCGGTGGCCGTGATGCTGGGCTCCATCAACATTGTGGTGATCATGATTGCCGGTCGATTGTGGTTCAAAGAAGCCCTGACCAAATGGCGCCTGATCGGCATTCTGCTGATCGCCCTGGGCACGGCCGTTGTAGGGTTTGAATGATGAGACGCTTTTATATCCTGGGCTTTCTGTCGCTGATTTTCTTCGACACCCTGGCGCAGGTCAGCTTCAAATATGCCTCCCTGCACGCCGAACCCCTGGCCCTGGACGCCGCCTGGCTGATGCGGGTGTTTGGGCACCCGTGGATCTACGGCGCCTTTGTGGGCTACCTCGGCGCCTTTTTTACCTGGATGACCCTGATGAAGCACGCCCCGCTCGGCCCGGCCTTCGCGGCCTCCTACCTGGAGCTGATCAGCGTGACCCTGGTTTCGGTGTGGTTGTTCAACGACACCCTCACCCTGCCCAAGGTCGTCGGCGGCCTGTTGATCGTGGCGGGCATCCTGTGCCTGGCGCGCAAAGACGCACAAGTACCGCAGGGGGCGACCGGCCCGTCGCAGGCACCCGCCGCGTAATCAACCGATCACTGCACGCTCATGGCGCGGGGTCCGCCTGCCACTGCTTGTCACCTTCAAAAAGGTGGCGGAACCGGTTGCCCAGCTTGCGCAGCAACGGGTTTCTGACCCACACCAGGTGACGGGTAAAGGTGAACTGCGCGCCCAGGCTGGCCTTGACCTGTGGGTCGGTCCAGCCCGCCACGTAAAAGCGCAGGCCGTGGGCCAACGCGTACTCCAGGCTCACGAACCAGCTGACAACGTACAGGTTGAAGTCCAGGGCCAGCGGGTAGTTGAGGCCGATGTACTTGTCGAGCAACGTGTCGCCTTGCCGGTAGCACAGGTTGTAGCCGACCAATTGGTCGCCGTGCCAATAGCAGAACACCTGCCCGCCGCTGGTGGCGTCGGTGAGCAGGCGGGCCAGGAACGCGGGGGTGTGCAGGTCAAAGTGCACCTCGCTCTGGTCGTACACCGCCTTGTAGAGCGCGTAGAGCCGGGTGAGCCACTGCGGGTCGTTGAAGCGCGCGTCGCCGGTCGGCAGGACCTCGATACGCAGTTGGTCGCGGCTGCGCAGTTTGCGTCGGATATTGCGCCGCCGGCTGTGGGACAAGCGCGACAGGTACTCGTCAATCGTCGCGAAATCAATCGGCACATACGCCAGCGCCTGACCTTCCAGGCTGATAAACCCACGGCGGGTGCACGCCTCGGTCAAGGCGCGGGCGTACTGGTTGTCGGCGTCACTGAGCAGCGGCGAATCGATGGGCAGGTCTTTCACCACGGTCAATCTGCGCAGCGGCGCGCACGCCTCTTGCAGCCACTGTGCAAGGTCCTGCGGCGCCACCTGGCGCGGCAGCGGTGAGTACTCGCTGACCGTGGTGCCCACAAAGCAGCTGTCGACACGCAGCCACCGGCCCCAGACGCGGTAACCCGGCCACTTCTGCAGGCGGGCGCGGAACGCTTCGTCGGCACTGGTCAGCACATCGAACGGGGTAAAAAAGTGCGCCAGCCCGTGCTCCGACAACCGCACGTCAAACCCCACGGGCGGGTGCTGCACAAACCCTGCGAGCAGCGCCGTCGATTCCATGCAACAGGCGTAGTCAGGCGTCAAAAGGCAGGGTTTGGCGGTCTTACGTTGCATGGCGGGACTCATAGCAAAAGGCCTTGTTGCGCGTGGCGCGGATCATAGCGCCTTTGCCGCGCCCGCCACTTGAACCCCGGCTGTCAGAAAACCGCATTGGCGCCAACATGAAAGTCGCCGGGTTTGACGCAGACACCCGTTCCCACGCCGCACATCAACCCATAAACTCCGCTCACCCCAACGGTGACCGACTGACCAAGGACCGCCCATGAAACGCTTCCTGACTGTGCTTGCCCTGCTGATCGTTGCCCTCCTGGCCGGGGCCGGGTGGTACGTCTACAGCAAGCAGCCGACCCGCCAGGGCACGGTGGCCCTGGCCAACCTGCAAGGGTCTGTCACCGTGCGCTACGACGACCGGGGCGTGCCGCACATCCGCGCCGAAAACGAAGAAGACCTGTACCGCGCCCTGGGCTACGTGCAGGCCCAGGACCGGCTGTTCCAGATGGAGATCCTGCGCCGCCTGGCCCGCGGTGAACTGGCTGAAGTGCTGGGGCCAAAGCTTGTAGACACCGACAAGCTGTTTCGCAGCCTGCGCATCCGCGACCGGGCGGCCACCTATGTGGCCAAACTTGATCGCCAGTCGCCGCACTGGAAAGCCCTGCAAGCCTACCTGGACGGTATCAACCAGTATCAGGACAGCCATCCCCGGCCGATGGAGTTCGACATTCTGGGCATTCCCAAACGGCCCTTCACCGCCGAAGACACCATCAGCGTCGCCGGTTACATGGCCTACAGCTTTGCCGCCGCCTTTCGCACCGAGCCGCTGCTGACGTACATCCGCGACCAGTTGGGCAGTGACTACCTCAAGGTGTTCGACCTGGACTGGCAACCCAAAGGCGCGCTGAACCTGGCCGCCGACGACTGGAAAGGCCTGGGCGCCCTCGCCGCCCTGAGCGACAAGGCCCTGGCCGACAACGGCCTGCCGCAGTTCGAAGGCAGCAACGCCTGGGCCATCAGCGGCACGCGCACCAAAAGCGGCAAGCCGCTGCTGGCCGGTGACCCGCACATCCGCTTTTCGGCGCCGTCGGTGTGGTACGAGGCGCAGCTGTCGGCGCCGGGGTTTGAGCTGTACGGCTACCACAACGCGCTGGTGCCGGTGGCGTTCCTGGGCCACAACAAGGCGTTCGGCTGGAGCCTGACCATGTTCCAGAACGACGACCTCGACCTGATCGCCGAAAAGGTCAACCCGGACAACCCCGACCAGGTCTGGTATCACGGCCAGTGGGTGGACATGACCCGCAGCGAGCAACAGATTGCGGTCAAGGGCCAGGCGCCGGTGACGCTCACCCTGCGCCAGTCGCCCCACGGCCCGATCGTCAATGACGTGATCGGCCCCGACGCCGGCAAGACGCCGATTGCCATGTGGTGGGCGTTCCTGGACACCGAAAACCCGATCCTCGAAGGCTTCTACCAGCTCAACCGCGCCGACACCCTGGCCAAGGCCCGTGCGGCGGCGGCCAAGATCTCGGCGCCGGGCCTGAACATCGTCTGGGCCAACGCCCGGGGCGACATTGGCTGGTGGGCCGCCGCGCAGTTGCCGATCCGCCCGGCCGGGGTCAACCCGGGGTTTATCCTGGACGGCAGCACCGCCCAGGCCGACAAGCTGGGCTTTTACCCGTTCAGCGCCAACCCCCAGGAAGAAAACCCGGCACGCGGCTATGTGGTGTCGGCCAATGCCCAGCCCGTGTCGCCCACCGGCATGGAGATCCCCGGGTATTACAACCTGGCCGACCGTGGCCAGCAGTTGAATGCGCAATTGAGCGACAAGAGCGTGAAGTGGGACGTGCAAAACAGCCAGGCCTTGCAGCTCGGCACCACCACCGCCTACGGGCCACGGTTACTGGCGCCGCTGTTGCCGGTGCTGCGCCAGGTGGTGCAGGACCCGGGCGAATTGAAATTGGTGGAGCAACTGGCCGCCTGGAAAGGCGATTACCCGCTCGACTCCACCAGCGCCACGCTGTTCAACCAGTTCCTGTATGAACTGGCCTACGCCGCCATGCACGACAAGCTCGGCGACGCCATGTTCCAGACCCTGCTCAGCACCCGCGTGATCGACGCCGCCCTGCCGCGCCTGGCCGCCTCGCCCAATTCGCCGTGGTGGAACAACCGCCGCCCCGAAACCGTCAAGCTGGCCTGGGACAACAGCCTCACGCACCTTAAGGCCACGTTTGGCGACGACCCGGCGCAGTGGCGCTGGGGCACGGCGCACACCCTGACCCACGCCCACCCGCTGGGCTCGCAGAAACCGCTGGACCGCATCGTCAACGTCGGCCCGTTTGCCGCGCCGGGCAGTCATGAAGTGCCCAACAACCTGTCTGCCAACATCGGCCCGGCGCCGTGGCCGGTCACCTACGGGCCGTCCACCCGGCGCCTGATCGACTTCGCCGACCCGGCCCATGCGCTCACCATCAACCCGGTGGGCCAAAGCGGCGTGCCGTTTGACCGCTACTACGCCGACCAGGCCGAGACGTACATCGAGGGCGGGTATGAACAGGCCCACTTCAACGAGGAAGAAGTCACGGCCAATACCCGCGGCACGCTCAAGCTGCTGCCGGCCCGGCCCGCGCCGTAACGCGGGCAGGCCCCGGCGCTAGCGGGCACGCAAGCGGCCCGGGGCCTCGCCGTAGGTTTCCTTGAATTTCTTGCTGAAGGCGGCCTGGGACTGGTAGCCCGCCTGGACGGCGATGTCGGTCAGGCTCAACCGCGACTGCTGCAACAGGTTGAACGCCAGCTCCATGCGCAGTTGCGTCAACAGCACCCAGGGCGAGGCGCCCGCGACTTTCACAAACGCACGCATGAACGTGGCCCGTGACATGGCAGCCAGCGCGGCCAGGCTGTCGATGGTCCACTCATGGCCGGGCTCGGCCAGCATCGCCTGCCAGGCCTTGCTCAGGCGCTTGTCGTCGAACAGCGCCAACGCCCCGGCCACCGGCGCCTGGCGGTCCAGCCAGGCACGCAGGATCAGGGTGAACAACGCCTGGGACAAGGCATCGATAAAAAACCGCGCGCCCATCCGCTGCCCGTCCGCTTCGCTGCGCATCAGGGCGATCAGCGCCGCCAGTTGCCCGTCGGCCTGCCACTGGCGGCTGGACACCACCAGGTGGTCCGGCAACGCGCTGAACAGCAGCGACTGGCGGTTGTAGCGAAAGCTGCCGCAGAGCATGTCCACGTCCGGCCGCTCGCCGCCCACGCGGTGAATCGGCAGCAGGCCGCCTTCGATCAGCGTGCACACCGACGGCGGCACGGGCACACCCTGGCTGCGCACCAGGTGCGTGGCGCCGCCGGGCATCAGCAGGATGTCGCCTTCGTGCAGCGTGACCCGCTGCCCGCCGGACAATTCGGCCCGGCAGGTGCCGCTGAGCACGATGTGATAAGGCGCCACGCCCAGGGGCTCCGGCGCGTGGTCCAGGGCCCAGTCGCCCTGGAACTGGCAACGCAAGTCCAGGCTACCCTGCAGGTTGGCCAGGGCGATAAGGGTGTCGATCGAATGCATGTGCGAGCATCAAACAAAAAGGTGAGTGGATCGAACAAAAGCGCCAACCGGGATCCGCGCAGACTGGCTTCACACCTTACTGCTCAGGAGTTAACGCAATGTTCAATAACTGGTCCGACTTGCTGCCTACCGTGAAAAAAGCCTTTGGCGCGCTGGGCAAGAGCAACCCGAAAATGGTCAAAGCCTACATGGCGCTGGGCGAAGCTGCCGAAGAAAACAACGTACTGGATGCCAAGACTCGCGAACTGATCTCCATCGCCGTGGCCATCACCACCCGCTGCGACGGTTGCATCGGCGTGCATGCCGACGCGGCGATCAAGGCCGGTGCCACCCGCGAAGAAGTCGCCGCCACCCTGGCCACCGCGATTTCGCTGAATGCGGGCGCCGCCTACATCTACTCGCTGCGGGCGCTGGAAGCCTACGACACGCTGAAAAATTGAGCTACACGGGCGCCGCGAAGTTCTGCCGGAACTGTTGCGGCGTCACCTTGAGCCGGCGGCTGAACACGCTGCGCATGTGCTGGGCATCGCGAAAACCGCATTGGTAGGCCACCGTCTTCAAGGGGGCCGGGCTGCTTTCGAGCATCACGCGCGCGGCGTCCACCCGCGCCCGCTCGACGAATTCCGCCGGGGTGATCTTGGCCTCCCGGGCAAACACCCGGGAAAAGTTGCGCGCGCTCATGTTGGCCGCCTTGGCGAGGTCGGCGATGCTCAAATCCCCGGTCAGGTTCGCCAACACGTAACGCTGCACCAGCGCCACCGCCGAGGTGGCTTCGGCGTGCGGTGTAAGGAACGGGCTGAACTGGGACTGCCCGCCCGCACGCTGGGTAAACACCACCAGGCGCTTGGCCACGCTCAGCGCCACTTCGGGCCCGTGGTCCTGGGCCAGCAGGTACAGCGACAGGTCGATACCCGCCGTGACCCCCGCCGAGGTGTAGAGGTTGCCGTCCTGCACGTAGAGGCGGTCGGCCTCGACCCGCGCCGACGGGCACAGGCGCGCCAGGCCTTCGGCATCGCTCCAGTGGGTGGTGACGGTGCGCCCGTCCAGGAGCCCGGCGCGGGCGAGCACAAAGGCCCCGTTGCAGATCGAGCCGTAGCGTTGGGCGCGGGCACTCGCGCCCCGCAGCCAGTCATTGAACACCGGGCCGAACGCCTGGAACGGCAGCTGCGGGCCACCGGCCATCAGCAGCAGGTCGTAGGGTTGCAGGGCCTCGCTGAAATGGCGATGGGCGTGCAGTGACAGGCCGTTGGAACAGGCCATGGTGCCGTGCCCGAAGCCGATCACGTCGAGGTGGTAGTGGTTCTCGGGCGGCAAGAACCGGTTGGCCTCGCAGAACACGTCCATGGGGCCGGTCACGTCCAGTGACTGCACGCCGGGGAAGATCAGGATGGCAACGGTCTTGCCCATGGAACACACCTTTTTGACTGGATGAACGCGCAAGGAGGCGATTTCGCCAGAGCCACCCTAGCCAAACCACGCCCAACATGCCACTTGGCGCGATGTGCAGCCACATTGGCCGGGATCGCCCCCCTGTGGCGGTGGCCCGCTCACGCGCGCGCCAGCAGACTGGACTCATCGGCGCCACACCGGCGCTTTTGTGAGGAAAGCCCCCATGACCACCACCATCGCCGGCATCAAGATCCCCGACAGCGCCCTGGCCCGCGCCACCACCGACTACATCCGCGACGTCGAATCCGACCTGCTCTACCACCACTCCCGCCGCGTGTTCCTGTTTGGCGCGTTGAGCGGCGAGCGCAAGCAACTGGCCTACAACCCGGACCTGCTCTACGTGGGCGCGATGTTCCATGACCTGGGCCTGGTGGAAGGCCATCGCAGCCAAGACGAACGCTTTGAAGTGGACGGCGCCAACGCCGCGGCGGACTTCTTGAAAACCTACGGCCTGAGTGACGACGACATCGAGCAGGTCTGGCTGTCCATCGCCCTGCACACCACGCCAGGCGTGCCCAAGCACCTGCGCCCCACCGTGGCGCTGGTGACTGCGGGCGTGGAAATGGACGTGCTGGGCATGGACTACGCGGCGTTCACCACCGTGCAGCGTGAAGCCGTGGTGCATGCGCACCCACGCGGCGAAGGGTTCAAGGAGTGCATCATCTGCGCGTTTGCCGATGGCTTGCGCCATCGACCACAGACCACGTTTGGCAACGTGAAGACCGACGTGCTGGTGGACCAGGAGCCGGGCTTCAAGCCAATGAACTTTGTGCAGGTGATTCGCAACTCACCGTGGAATGCCTAAAAGGAGCGTTCCCACGCCAGGCGTGGGAACGGTCATCAGGCCGGGGTGGAGGCGCGGCGAGGGTCGGGTTGTTTCCAGCCGTCCGCCGCCGCTTCTTCGATGGCTTGCTGGATGGCTTTCTTGCGGCGTTCTTCGGCGCGGCGGCTGAAGAACCACACCATGAACGTCACCAGCGACACCGCCAGCAGGATCAGGCTGGCCACGGCGTTGATCTCGGGCTTGACCCCCAGGCGCACCGCCGAGAACACTTCCATCGGCAAGGTGGTGGAGCCCGGCCCCGACACGAAGCTGGCCAGTACCAGGTCGTCCAGCGACAGCGCGAACGACATCATGCCGCCCGCCGCCAGTGACGGCGCGATCATCGGGATGGTGATCAGGAAGAACACCTTCCACGGCCGCGCACCCAGGTCCATCGCCGCCTCTTCAATCGACAGGTCCAGCTCCCGCAAGCGCGCCGACACCACCACCGCCACATACGCGGCACAGAACGTGGTGTGGGCGATCCAGATGGTCACGATGCCCCGCTCCTGCGGCCAGCCGATCATCTGCGCCATGGCCACGAACAGCAGCAACAGCGACAGGCCGGTGATCACTTCAGGCATCACCAATGGCGCCGTCACCAGGCCGCCAAACAGCGTGCGGCCCTTGAAGTGGCTGATGCGGGTCAGCACAAATGCCGCCAGCGTGCCCAGGGCCACGGCGGCCACCGCCGTGTAGCAGGCGATTTCCAGGGAGCGGCCGACCGAGCCCATCAACTGGGTGTTGTCCAACAGGCCCACGTACCACTTCACCGACCAACCGCCCCACACCGTCACCAGTTTGGATTCGTTGAACGAGTAGATCACCAGGATCAGCATCGGCAGGTAGATGAACACCAACCCCACGATCAGCATGAAGCTGGAAAAACTGAAACGCTTCATACCTTGCCCTCCATCTCTTTGGCCTGGCTGCGGTTGAACAGGATGATGGGCACGATCAGAATCGCCAGCATCACCACCGCCAGGGCCGAGGCCACCGGCCAGTCACGGTTGTTGAAGAACTCTTGCCACAAGACTTTACCGATCATCAGGGTTTCCGGGCCGCCGAGCAGTTCGGGGATCACGAACTCGCCCACCACCGGGATAAACACCAGCATGCAACCGGCGATGATGCCGTTCTTGGACAGCGGCACGGTGATTTTCCAGAAGCTGTTGAAGGTGCTCGACCCCAGGTCGGACGCCGCTTCCAGCAGGCTCTGGTCGTGCTTCACCAGGTTGGCGTACAGCGGCAGGATCATGAACGGCAGGTACGAATACACCACGCCGATGTACACCGCGATGTTGGTGTTGAGGATCTGCAGCGGTTCGTGGATCAGCCCGATGGACATCAGGAAACCGTTGAGCAAGCCGTTGTTGCTGAGGATGCCCATCCAGGCGTACACGCGGATCAGGATCGCCGTCCAGGTCGGCATCATGATCAGCAGCACCAGCACGGTCTGGGTTTCCTTGCGCGCCTTGGCAATGGCATAGGCCATCGGGTAGCCGATCAGCAGGCACAAGAGCGTGCTGAAAAACGCCATCTTCAGCGAGCCCAGGTAGGCGGAGATGTACAGGTCATCGTCGCCCAGCATCGCGTAGTTGGCCAGGTTCAGCACCAGTTGCAGCTTCTGGTCAACGAAGGTGTAGATCTCGGTGTACGGCGGAATGGCCACGTCCGCTTCGGCAAAGCTGATCTTCAGGACGATGAAGAACGGCAGCATGAAGAACAGGAACAACCACAGGAACGGGATCCCGATGACCGCATGTCGGCCCGAGGGGGTTATTCGTTGCAGTCGGCGCTTGAGCTTTTTGAGGTTCATGAGCGAAGCACCACGCCGCTGTCGTCTTCCCACCACACGTACACCTGGTCACCCCAGGTGGGGCGTGCGCCACGGCGTTCGGCGTTGGCCACGAAGGACTGCACCAGCTTGCCGCTGGGCAACTCCACGTAGAACACCGAGTGGCCGCCCAGGTAGGCGATGTCGTGCACTTTGCCGCTGGACCAGTTGTGCTCGCAGGTCGGCATTTGGGTGGTGACCAGCAGTTTTTCCGGGCGGATGGCGTAGGTCACGGACTTGTCTTCCACCGAGGTGGCGATGCCGTAGCCCACGTAGATATCGCGGTCCAGGTCGGGGCACTTGAGCACGGCGTGGCCTTCGGCGTCGTCCACCACTTGGGTGTCGAAGATGTTGACGTTGCCGATGAACTCGCACACCAGGCGGCTGGTGGGGGTTTCGTAGATGTCGATGGGGCTGCCGATCTGCGCGATCCAGCCCAGGTGCATGATGGCGATGCGCTCGGCCATGGTCATGGCCTCTTCCTGGTCGTGGGTCACCATCACGCAGGTCACGCCCACGCGCTCGATGATCTCCACCAGCTCCAGTTGCATTTGCGAGCGCAGTTTTTTGTCCAGCGCGCCCATCGGCTCATCGAGCAGCAGCAGTTTGGGCCGCTTGGCCAGCGAGCGGGCCAGCGCCACGCGCTGACGCTGGCCGCCGGACAGTTGGTGCGGCTTGCGCTTGGCGTACTGGCTCATCTGCACCAGCTTGAGCATCTCGGCCACGCGGGCGTCGATCTCGGCCTTGGGGATCTTGTCCTGCTGCAGGCCAAACGCGATGTTCTGCGCCACGGTCATGTGGGGGAACAGGGCGTAGGACTGGAACATCATGTTGATCGGCCGCTCGTACGGCGGCATGTCGGTGATGTCCACACCGTCCAGGTAAATGCGTCCGTCCGTTGGGCGCTCGAAGCCTGCGAGCATGCGCAGCAGGGTGGATTTGCCCGAACCCGAACCGCCGAGCAAGGCGAAGATCTCGCCTTTCTTGATTTCCAGGGACACATCGTCCACGGCAATCGTCTCGTCGAATTTCTTCGTGACCCGGTCGATTTTGACCAGCACCTTTTTGGGTGTCTGGTCGCCCTCGAGGGCTTTCTTGTAGGCGCCGGAGGCAACTGCCATTTACAAAACTCCCAGAAAAAAAAGAGTGCAGTACGTCCAGTACGGACGAACCTTGGATAGTTTGAGCCTTACTTGCCCGTCTTGACCTTGGTCCAGCTACGGGTCATCAAACGTTGCACTTTGGGGGGTAACTCGGCGTTGACGAATGTGCGGTCGAGTACCGCCTGCGGTGGGTAAACCGCGGCGTCAGTGCGTATCGATTGCTCCATCAGTGCGTCCGCCCCAGGGTTAGGGTTGGCGTAACCGACGTAATCACTGACCTGAGCGATCACTTCAGGTTGCAGTAAATAGTTGATGAAGGCGTGGGCTTGCTTGACGTTGCTCGCATCCGACGGGATGGCCAGCACGTCGAACCACAGGTTGCCGCCTTCTTTGGGAATCACGTAGGCGATGTTCACGCCTTTACCCGCCTCGGCTGCACGGGCCTTGGCCTGGAACACATCGCCGGAGAAACCGGCCGCCACGCAAATGTTGCCGTTGGCCAGGTCCGAGATGTATTTGGAAGAATGGAAGTAGGTCACGTAGGGACGTACTTTCAGCAGTTTGTCTTCGGCCTTTTTATAGTCGGCCGGGTTTTCGCTGTTGGGGCTCAGGCCCATGTAGTTGAGCACGGCCGGCAACATTTCATCGGCCGAGTCCATGAACGACACGCCGCAACTGGCGAGTTTCTTCATATTCTCTGGCTCAAACAGCACGGCCCAGGAATCGATCTTGTCGACGCCCAGTACGGCTTTGACTTTATCGACGTTGTAACCAATGCCGTTGGTGCCCCACAAGTAAGGCACGGCGTATTGGTTACCCGGGTCGTTCTTTTCCAGGCGCTTGAGCAGCGCCGGGTCGAGGTTGGCATAGTGGGTCAGCAAGGACTTGTCGAGCTTCTGGAATGCCCCGGCCTTGATCTGCTTGCCCAGGAAATGGTTGGACGGCACGACCACGTCGTACCCGGTACGCCCGGCCAGCAACTTGCCTTCCAGGGTTTCGTTGGAATCAAACACGTCATACACGGGCTTGATGCCGCTGGCCGCTTCAAAGTTGGCCAGGGTGTCGGGGCCGATATAGTCCGACCAGTTATAAATATGCACCGTCGATGCGGCCTGCACGCTGAACGCCAGCGCGAACCCTGCACCCACCAGCATGGCGTTGCGAAATAAAGACATTGGCAAGTGGAGGTCCTCTCAACTAGTTGGGCCCAAGTTGTTGCCCGTGTGGCAGGCCGATGAACAGCCCGACAACAAAACCGGCGCGCAACTTACCCTCGATAAACCGATCCGGCAAAACTTTCCGTCATTTAAATAGTGCGTTAACCACCGCGCGCCTCGCGGTGGTTAACAGCGCCCGGCTTATTTGCCGGACTTGATCTTGGTCCAGCTGCGCGTCATTTCACGCTGGGTTGCCGCCGGCAGGTCGGCGATGGCGTAGAGCTTGGCCTGCACGTCCGCTGGCGGGTAGATGCTTGGGTCGCCGGTGATTTCCTTGTCCACCAATGGGGTGGCTTTTTCGTTGCCGTTCGGGAAGCGCACGGCATCGGTGATGGCGGCCATCACTTCAGGCTTGAGCAGGTAGTTCATGAACTGGTAGGCCGCATCGAGGTTTTCGGCATCTTTGGGGATGGCCACCATGTCATAGAAACTGCCGGCGCCTTCTTTGGGAATGTCGTAGGCCACTTTGACCTTGCCGCCCGCTTCTGCGGCGCGGGACTTGGCCTGTTGCACGTCACCCGAGTAACCGATGGCGATGCAGATGTTGCCGTTGGCCAGGTCCGAGATGTACTTGGAGGAGTGGAAGTAGCTGATCGACGGACGCAGTTTGAGGAACAGGTCCTCGGCTTTTTTCAGGTCGTCTTTCTTCTGGGTGTCGGTAGGCAGGCCCAGGTAGTGCAGCGCCACCGGCAGCATTTCGGTCGGCGAATCGAGGAAGCTCACGCCGCAGCTCTTGAGCTTGGCCAGGTTCTCGGGCTTGAGCACCGCGTCCCACGAGTCGATCTTGTCGACGCCCAGCGCCGCCTTGACCTTCTCCGGGTTGTAGCCGATGCCGATCGAACCCCACATGTACGGGAACGCGTGCTTGTTGTCCGGGTCGCTGACGGACACGGCCTTGAGCAGCGATTTGTTCAGGTTGTCGTAGTTGGACAACTTGGACTTGTCCAGCGGCTGGTAAACACCGGCCTTGATCTGCTTGGCCAGGAAGTTGTTGGACGGCACCACAATGTCGTAGCCGGACTTGCCCGCCAGTAACTTGGCTTCCAGGGTTTCGTTGCTGTCAAAGACGTCGTAGACCACCTTGATGCCCGACTCTTTTTCAAAGTTGGCGATGGTGTCCGGTGCGATGTAGTCCGACCAGTTGTAGACGTGCAGTACTTTATCGTCTGCATGCGCCGCACCGGCCATGGCGCCCATCAGGGACAGGGCCAACAGGGTCTTGCCAGCGTGCTTGAAACCTAATGCCTTCATTCGGTTAACCTCCAAATTTTTCTTTTTCGGGCCACATTCTTTATTTATAACCAGCGATTGTGTCAGCGGCCCGCTTGAGGGCAGCCAAACAGGGCGCAGTCTGGCAAGTTCGGGGCTCGGCTTTCAACCAACACCCCCTTTTTCTTCCCCTCCCAGGCGCAGCACCCCAAGCCACTGCGCACTGAGCCTAGCACTTAGCCCTGTAAGGCCGCCAAAGTCAGGTCCAGGCACTGGCGGGCCTTGCTGACCAACTCGTCAATCTCGGCATGGCTGATGACCAGCGGCGGCGAAATGATCATGGTGTCGCCCACGGCGCGCATGATCAGGCCGTTCTCAAAGCAGAACGTGCGGCAGATCATGCCCACGCCACGGTCTTCGTAACGCTTGCGCGTTGCCTTGTCCTGCACCAGCTCGATGGCACCGAGCATGCCCACGCCGCGCACTTCGCCCACCAGGGGGTGGTCCGCCAGTTCCCGCAGACGCTTTTGCAAATACGGTGCCGTTTCGTCGTGAACGCGTTTAACAATTTGCTCATCGCGCAGGATGCGGATGTTTTCCAGCGCCACCGCCGCCGCCACCGGGTGGCCCGAATACGTGAAGCCGTGGTTGAAATCGCCGCCTTCGTTGAGCACCGCCACCACCTCGTCCCGCACGATCAGGCCACCCATGGGGATGTAACCGGAGGTGAGGCCCTTGGCGATGGTCATCATGTGCGGCTTCAGGCCATAGAAGTCGCTGCCGAACCATTGGCCGGTACGGCCAAAGCCGCAGATCACTTCGTCGGCGACGAACAGGATGTCGTACTTGGCGAGGATTTCCTTGATGCGCGGCCAGTAGCTGTCTGGCGGCACGATCACACCGCCAGCGCCCTGGATCGGCTCGGCGATAAAGGCGCCGACGTTGTCCACGCCCAGCTCCAGAATCTTTGCTTCCAACTGGTTGGCGGCCCACACCCCGAATTCGTCAGGGCTCATGTCGCCGCCTTCGCCAAACCAATACGGCTGGGCGATGTGGGTGATGCCCGGGATCGGCAAGTCGCCCTGCTCGTGCATATAGGTCATGCCACCCAGGCTCGCGCCGGCCACGGTGGAACCGTGATAGCCGTTCTTGCGGGCAATGATGGTCTTTTTGTTCGGCTGGCCTTTGATCGCCCAGTAGTGGCGGACCATGCGCAACATGGTGTCGTTGCCTTCGGAACCGGAGCCGGTGAAGAACACGTGGTTCATGCCTTCGGGCGCGATTTGGGAAATGACTTTGGCCAGTTCCAGCACGGGTGGGTGGGCGGTCTGGAAAAAGAGGTTGTAGTACGGCAGTTCTTTCATTTGTTTGGCTGCAGCTTCAGCCAGTTCATCACGGCCGTAACCGACCGCCACGCACCACAGGCCAGCCATGCCGTCGAGGATCTTGTTGCCTTCGCTGTCCCACAGGTAAACGCCTTCGGCGCGGGTGATGATGCGGGGGCCTTTTTCTTTCAATTGCTTGAAGTCGCTGAACGGCGCCAGGTGGTGCTCACTGCTCAAGGCTTGCCATTCACGGGTTTGCGGGTTGTTGCTGGACATACCGATCTCCTAGACATTTCGGGTGAGGGCGCACCGCTTGCACGGCGCGCCCGGCGCATCAGACGGCAAAGAGCAGGAATTCCCGCTCCCACGAACTGATGACGCGCTTGAAGTTTTCATGCTCGGCCCGCTTGACCGCGACGTAGCCTGTGATGAATTTGTGCCCCAGGTATTTCTCGATGGTCTTGCTGTTTTCCATGCGTTCCAGGGCGTCTTCGATGGTCAGCGGCAGGCGCAGGTTGCGGCGCTCGTAGCCACGGCCCACCACCGGCGCGCTGGGGTTGTGGCCTTCGACCATGCCGATGAACCCGCACAGCAAACTGGCGGCAATGGCCAGGTAGGGGTTGGCGTCGGCGCCCGGCAGGCGGTTTTCCACGCGGCGGTTTTGCGGCCCGGCATCCGGTACGCGCAGGCCCACGGTGCGGTTTTCTTCGCCCCACTCCACGTTTACCGGCGCCGAGGTGTCGGGCAAAAAGCGGCGGAACGAGTTCACGTTGGGCGCAAACAGCGGCAGCAATTCGGGGATGAATTTCTGCAGGCCACCAATGTGGTTGAGAAACAGCTGGCTCATGGTCCCGTCTTCGTTGGAGAAGACGTTCTTGCCGGTGGCGATGTCGATGATGCTCTGGTGCAGGTGCATCGCGCTGCCGGGCTCGCCGGTCATGGGCTTGGCCATAAAGGTGGCCGCCACATTGTGCTTGAGCGCCGCCTCGCGCATGGTGCGCTTGAACACCAGAATCTGGTCGGCCAGGGACAGGGCATCGCCGTGACGGAAGTTGATTTCCATCTGCGCAGTGCCGTCTTCGTGGATCAGGGTGTCCAGGTCCAGTTCCTGCAACTCGCACCAGTCGTAGACGTCTTCAAACAGCGGGTCGAATTCGTTGGCCGCTTCGATGGAAAACGACTGGCGACCGGTTTCCGGGCGGCCCGAGCGGCCAATCGGCGGTTGCAGCGGGAAGTCCGGGTCTTCGCAGCGCTTGGTCAGGTAGAACTCCATCTCGGGCGCCACGATAGGCTGCCAGCCCCGGTCGGCGTAGAGCTTGAGAACCTTTTTGAGCACGTTGCGCGGCGACAGCTCGATGGGGTTGCCTTGCTTGTCGTAGGTGTCGTGGATCACCTGGGCGGTGGGCTCGATGGCCCAGGGCACCAGGTACACCGCGTTCTCGTCCGGGCGGCAGATCATGTCGATGTCGGCCGGGTCGAGCAGTTCGTAATAAATGTCGTCTTCGACGTAGTCGCCGGTGACCGTTTGCAGCAGCACGCTTTCGGGCAGGCGCATGCCTTTTTCGGCGATGAACTTGTTGGTCGGCGAGATCTTGCCCCGGGTGATGCCGGTCAGGTCGCCAATCATGCATTCGACTTCTGTGATCTTGTGGTTTTTCAACCAATCGGTGAGCTGGTCGAGGTTGTTACTCATAAATGCCTCTGGGCTGGGTTTCCTGACGTCCATTAAAAGTCAGGCGTTGGTTGACGCAGCATCCGCGTCGTTCTGTCGATCCAGGTGGGAGCTTACCTGCTCCTCAAGCAAAAGCCGTGCAGAATCATGAGCAGCCCACGGCCAGGCGGCAACCGGGCATGGGTTGAACGTGATTGAGCGGGCAGGCAAAGCACAGAAAAGCGGCGTGTGCGGGCCGTCAAGAATAATGGCCGCACGCGGGGTGTTCAGAGAAACCGTGACGGTGAATAAAACACGCGGTTCAGGGCTGAACACTGAACGCGCGGCGGTATCACTGCACGGCTGAAAAGCTTGCAAACCGACCTGTCTTGCGCAGATCGAGACGCCAGATGGCGGCAGGCGAGACATGAAGCACCCCGGTATTATTGCTGTTATGGGTTTGAATCGAGCTTAGCCTTGTTCATTTTTTTACACAACACCCCCGTAAAAAATACAACACGCGACGCTCAAACCTGCGGGCCCCCTGCACCCCTATCCCAAAAAACCGCCCCAAAAAGCCCCAAAAATGGCCTCGAGGCGCTTTTTTAGGGCAAAAAAGGCCTCGCTTGACTTCGGCATGCCGTTCGGGTTGACTGAAACCAGAAAAGATCAATGATTGATATTTTTAACAACAAAGGTGTTGCATCATGTCGGTACCCCCGCGTGCCGTTCAGCTTAACGAAGCGAACGCGTTCCTTAAGGATCATCCTGAGGTTCTGTACGTAGACCTTCTAATTGCGGATATGAATGGTGTGGTGCGCGGCAAGCGCATCGAACGCACCAGCCTCCACAAGGTTTACGAGAAGGGCATTAACCTGCCTGCCTCTTTATTTGCCCTGGATATCAACGGCTCTACGGTGGAAAGCACCGGCCTGGGCCTGGACATCGGTGATGCTGACCGAATCTGCTATCCCATCCCCGACACCCTGTGCAACGAGCCGTGGCAAAAGCGCCCTACCGCGCAACTGCTGATGACCATGCACGAACTGGAAGGTGAGCCCTTCTTCGCCGATCCGCGCGAAGTACTCCGTCAAGTTGTTACCAAATTTGACGATCTGGGCCTGACCATCTGCGCCGCCTTCGAGCTGGAGTTCTACCTGATCGACCAGGAGAACGTGAATGGCCGCCCACAACCGCCCCGCTCGCCGATCTCCGGCAAACGCCCGCACTCGACACAGGTCTACCTGATCGACGACCTCGACGAATACGTCGACTGCCTCCAGGACATTCTGGAAGGTGCCAAAGAGCAAGGCATTCCCGCCGACGCCATCGTCAAGGAAAGCGCCCCGGCGCAGTTCGAGGTGAACCTGCACCACGTGGCCGACCCGATCAAGGCCTGCGACTACGCGGTACTGCTCAAGCGCCTGATCAAAAACATCGCCTACGACCATGAAATGGACACCACCTTCATGGCCAAGCCTTACCCGGGCCAGGCAGGCAACGGCTTGCATGTGCACATTTCGATCCTGGACAAGGACGGCAAAAATATCTTTGCCAGCGAGGATCCCGAGCAGAACGCCGCATTGCGTCATGCAATCGGCGGTGTGCTCGAGACCCTGCCCGCCCAGATGGCGTTTCTGTGCCCCAACGTCAACTCTTACCGCCGCTTCGGCGCACAGTTCTACGTGCCGAACTCGCCGTGCTGGGGCCTGGACAACCGCACCGTCGCCATTCGCGTGCCCACCGGCTCCTCCGATGCCGTGCGCATCGAACACCGCGTGGCGGGCGCCGACGCCAACCCGTACCTGCTGATGGCTTCGGTACTGGCGGGCGTGCACCACGGCCTGACCAACAAGATCGAGCCCAACGCGCCGGTCGAAGGCAACAGCTACGAGCAGAACGAGCAAAGCCTGCCCAACAACCTGCGCGATGCCCTGCGCGAGTTGGACGACAGCGAGGTGATGGCCAAGTACATCGATCCGAAGTACATCGATATCTTCGTCGCCTGCAAGGAAAGTGAGCTGGAAGAGTTCGAACACTCCATCTCCGACCTTGAGTACAACTGGTACTTGCATACCGTGTAAGCGGGTGCTGGCGTAAAAAGAACGCTGCAGGCTGTTGGCCTGTGGCGTTTTTTTATGGGCGCCGGGGCGTGCCCGCAAGAGCGGGTTGGCAGACAACACACCCCCTGCCTCGTACAATGCCCCCTGCCCTGTAGGAGACATCCATGACCACCCGCCCCGCCGCCCCTCGCAAACCCCGCGCCCGCAGCCAGGCCCGGATCGACGCGATCCTGGACGCCGCCCGCACCTTGCTGGCGAGTGAAGGGGTGGCCGGCCTGTCGATCTACAGCGTGGCCGAACGGGCGCAGATTCCGCCGTCCTCGGTTTATCACTTCTTCGCCAGCGTGCCGGCCCTGCTCGAAGCGCTCACCGCCGATGTCCACGCCGCCTTTCGCGCGGCCCTGCAAGCGCCTATCGACCCCGCGCCGCTCAAGCACTGGCGCGACCTGTCCGGCATCGTCGAGCAGCGCATGCTCGCCATCTACGGTAGCGACGCGGCGGCGCGCCAGCTGATCCTGGCCCAGCACGGCCTGACCGAAGTGACCCAGGCCGACCGCCAGCACGACCTGGAACTGGGAGACCTGATGTTCGACGTGTTCAACCGCCACTTTGAACTGCCGACGCTACCGGCCGATGTGGACGTGTTTGCCCTGGCCCTGGAGCTGAGCGACCGCGTCTACGCGCGCTCGGTGCACCAGCACGGGCAAATCACCCCGCGCATGGCCGAAGAAGGCATGCGCGTGTTCGACGCCTACGTGGGCCTCTACCTGCCGGCCTTTTTGCCCAAGCGGGCCTGACGCACACGCCAAAAACCCCGACAGGCTCGCACCTTCGGGGCCGTATGCAGCGCGCCGGTCACAACTTGGCGATCGACACCTCGGTGGACTTCACGAAGGCAATCACTTCGCTGCCGATCACCAGTTCCAGCTCTTTGACCGAGCGGGTGGTGATCACGGACGTCACGATGCCAGATGCGGTCTGCACGTCGATTTCCGACAGCACGTCGCCTTCGACGATTTCCTTGATGGTGCCTTTGAACTGGTTACGCACGTTGATGGCTTTAATAGTCATACGGTTTCTCCTAGGGGGATAAGAAGCGGCAATTCACCACGGCCTACAACGCCCATCGCAATTGCGTGGGCAGCGGTGAAACAGGTTCGGGGTCTGGCGGGGTGCCGGGTAGCGACAGCACGCGGTTGAGTACTTCGGTTTCCAGCGCGGCCAGGCGGTGTGAGCCGCGCGCGCGCGGGCGTGGCAGGTCGACCTGCAGGTCCAGGCCCACTTCGCCCTCTTCGATCAGAATGACGCGGTCGGCGATCGCCACGGCCTCGCTCACATCGTGGGTCACCAGCAACACGGTGAAACCGCGCTTTTGCCAGAGGTTCTCGATCAGTTGCTGCATCTCGATGCGGGTCAGGGCGTCCAACGCGCCCAGGGGCTCGTCCAGCAGCAGCAAGCGCGGTTGGTGAATCAGGGCGCGGGCCAGGGCCACGCGTTGTTTCTGGCCACCGGACAACGCCG
Organism: Pseudomonas sp. SDO5215_S409; assembly: GCF_054071325.1. Taxonomy (NCBI): domain Bacteria; kingdom Pseudomonadati; phylum Pseudomonadota; class Gammaproteobacteria; order Pseudomonadales; family Pseudomonadaceae; genus Pseudomonas; species Pseudomonas sp. SDO5215_S409. Next base: position 120,857 of record NZ_JBSVWN010000006.1, read on the forward strand.
CCGGCCATTCATTGGCGCGCTCGGCCAGGCCCACCGCTTCCAGGGCTTCCAGCGCCTGGGGGCGCCAGTTGCCCTTGAGGCCCAGGCCCACGTTGTCGATGATCTTTTTCCACGGCAGCAAGCGCGCTTCCTGGAACATCAACCGCGTGTCTTCAATGGCCTCGCCAAGCGGCGCAGAGCCCGCCAGCAGCTCGCCGCCGCTGGCTTTGTCCAGCCCGGCCAGCAGGCGCAGCAAGGTGCTTTTGCCGCACCCGCTGCGCCCCACCACGGCCACGAACTGGCCCGCCGGGATATGCAGGTCGATGCCCTTGAGCACTTCACGTGCGCCAAACGCCTTGCGCAACTTGCGCACCGCCAGGGGGATGCCTTGCAACAGGCGCGGAGGTTGTTGAGCTGTCATGCCGCACCGCCTTTATTGACTTGATAAGCCGGGTGCCAACGCAACCACACCCGTTCCAGCCCGCGCGCGGCCAGGTCGGCCAGCTTGCCGAGCACGGCATAGAGCACGATGGCCAGCACCACGACGTCGGTTTGCAGGAACTCGCGGGCGTTCATTGCCAGGTAGCCGATGCCGGAACTGGCAGAAATGGTTTCCGCCACAATCAGCGTCAGCCACATGAACCCCAGCGCAAAACGCACGCCCACCAGAATCGAGGGCAGCGCGCCGGGCAGGATCACCTGGCTAAACAGGCTGAAACCGGACAGGCCGTAGCTGCGAGCCATCTCCACCAGCGCCGGGTCGACATTGCGGATGCCGTGATAGGTGTTGAGGTAAATCGGGAACAGGGTGCCCAGCGCCACCAAAAAAATCTTCGCCGACTCGTCGATGCCGAACCACAGGATCACCAACGGGATCAGCGCCAGGTGCGGCACGTTGCGGATCATCTGCACCGAGCTGTCCAGCAGGCGTTCGCCCCACTTCGACAGGCCGGTGATAAACCCCAGCACCAGGCCGATGCTGCCGCCGATCAAAAAGCCCACGGCCGCACGCCAACCACTGATGGCCAGGTGCGTCCAGATTTCGCCGCTGCTGACCAGGTTGATGCCCGCCTCGATCACAGCACTGGGCGCCGGCAGAATGCGGGTCGACAACCAGCCCGCCGACACCGACAACTGCCACCCGGCCAGCAACAGCACCGGCAGCAACCAGGGCGCGAGCCGATGGCTCAGTTTCTCAAGGTTCATGACGGCGCCTCAGCTTTGTGAAGCAGCTTTGGGAAGGATATCGTTGGCGACCATCTCGCCGAACGGGCTCACGTAACCGGCCCCCTTGGGCGCCTCGGGGCGTTCGATATCCAGGTGCGGGAACAGCAATTCGGCGACGCGGTACGACTCTTCCAGGTGGGGGTAGCCGGAGAAAATAAAGGTGTCGATGCCCAGGTCCGCGTACTCCTTGACCCGCGCGGCCACGGTCGGGCCATCGCCCACCAGCGCCGTACCGGCACCGCCCCGCACCAGGCCCACGCCCGCCCACAGGTTGGGGCTCACCTCGAGGTTGTCGCGGCTGCCGCCGTGCAGGGCGGCCATGCGCTGCTGGCCCACCGAGTCAAAGCGCGACAGGGAAGCCTGGGCACGGGCGATGGTGTCATCGTCCACGTGGGAGATCAGTTTGTCGGCCGCTTGCCAGGCTTCGGCGTTGGTTTCACGCACGATCACATGCAAGCGGATGCCGAAACGCACGGTGCGGCCCAACTTGGCGGCCTTGGCCCGCACCTGCTCGATTTTTTCTGCCACGGCGGCCGGGGGCTCGCCCCAGGTCAGCACCATTTCCACTTGCTCGGCGGCCAGGTCCTGGGCCGCCTCGGAAGAGCCGCCAAAGTACAACGGCGGGCGGGGCTGCTGAATCGGCGGGTAGAGCAATTTGGCGCCTTTGACGCTGATGTGCTGGCCGTCGTAGTCCACGGTTTCACCTTCCAGCACACGGCGCCAGATACGGGTGAATTCCACCGAAGCCTGATAACGCTCTTCGTGGCTCAAGAACAGCCCGTCACCGGCCAGCTCCTCAGGGTCGCCCCCAGTCACCAGGTTGAACAGCGCCCGCCCGCCCGAGAGGCGGTCCAGGGTCGCGGCCTGGCGCGCCGCCACGGTAGGGGAAATGATCCCGGGGCGCAGCGCCACCAAAAACTTCAGCCGCTGGGTGACCGGGATCAACGACGCGGCCACCAGCCAGGAGTCTTCGCAGGAACGGCCAGTCGGGATCAGCACCCCGCCAAACCCCAGGCGATCGGCCGCCTGCGCCACTTGTTGCAGGTAACCGTGGTCGACAGCGCGTGCGCCCTCGGCGGTGCCCAGGTAATGGCCGTCACCGTGGGTGGGTAGAAACCAGAAAATATTGAGGCTCATGGAGTTGTCTCCTGAAGAAGTCGGGTTACGGCGCTTTGGCCACGGACGCAGGTGGCGTCCAGATCACGTCCTTGATGCTCAAGGGTTTGGGAATCAACTTGAGCTGGTAGAAGGTGTCGGCGATTTTCTGTTGTGCTGCGATCACTTCAGGGGTCAGAAACAACGCCCCATAGCCCTGGCGCTTCACCGAAGTCAGCGTGATGTCGGCGGGCAGGCCCAGCAGCGGGGCCACCTGGGCCGTCACTTCTTCAGGGTTGGCCTGGGACCATTCGCCCACGGCGCGGACTTCATCCACCAAGGCCTTGATCACCTCGGGGTGCTTCTCGGCGTAGGGTTTGGTGGCGAGGTAAAACTGATGGTTGTCAGCGATTCCCGCGCCGTCACGCAGGGTGCGCGCTTGCAGCTGTTTCTCGGCAGCGGCCTGGTACGGGTCCCAGATCGCCCAGGCATCTACGCTGCCGCGCTCGAACGCGGCGCGAGCATCGGCGGGCGGCAGGAACACGGTTTGGATGTCGGTGTATTTAAGGCCCGCATCTTCCAGGGCGCGCACCAGCAGGTAGTGCACGTTGGAGCCTTTGTTGAGCACTACTTTCTTGCCCTTGAGGTCTTGCACCGACTTGATCGGCGAGTCCTTGGGCACCAGGATCGCTTCGCTGTGGGGCGCTGGCGGCTCATAGGCGACGTAGAGCAAGTCGGCGCCTGCGGCCTGGGCGAAGACCGGCGGGGTTTCGCCTGTCACGCCAAAGTCGATCGAGCCCACGTTCAGCCCTTCCAGCAACTGCGGGCCACCGGGGAATTCGGTCCATTGCACTTGTACACCCTGCTCGGCCAGGCGCTTTTCCAGCGAGCCCTTGGCCTTGAGCAGCACCAGCGTGCCGTACTTCTGATAACCGATCCGCAGGGTTTCGGCCGCTTGAGCGTGAATAACCGCGCCAAAGGACACAGCCGCAGCAAACAGTGCGACCAGTCCACGACGCAAGATGACAGTGCGCATGGCGCTCTCTCCAAATAATGCGATAAGGGGGTTGGCTGCACCTGCTTGGCCGTTGGCGGCTGAGTAAGGTGAGTAGTACTTGGTTCAGGCGTTGCTCAGATGCTCCAGCGAGCACTCAGCAGGCGTTCGTTCAACACATTGGGGTCCAGCGGTTTGGGGCGACGGGCCAGGGCGCTGTGAAACTGCTCCAGGGCTTCGCTCAAGCGGGCTTCCAGGCCCGGCGCCAATTGCGCCTGGGCACTGCCCTCGCCGTAGGCGATCTGGCTGTCTTCGGCAAAGATGCCGTTGAGCAGCTCCTGCGCCTTGAGGGCCGACAGCACAGGCTTGAGGGCGTAATCCACCGCCAGCATGTGGGCGATGCTGCCGCCGGTGGCGATGGGCAATACCACCTTATGCGCCAAGGCGCGCTCGGGCAGCAGGTCGAGAATGGTTTTCAGGGCACCGGAAAACGAGGCCTTGTACACCGGCGTGGCGATCACCAGGCCGTCGGCATTGGCCACCTGTTGCAGCAGGTCAATGATTTTCGGGCTGTCGAAGCGGGCGTGCAGCAAGTCTTCAGCCGGGAAGTCCCGTACCTGATAACTCACCACTTCCACACCCTGTTGCTGCAACAGGCGCCGCGCATGCTCCAGCAAGACCCCGGACCGGGAGCGCTGGCTGGGACTGCCACCAAGTGTTACGACCAGCATGTAGGCGTTTCCTATGTCAGTGTCGGCGGTTCGCTGTAGCGATGGCGCCAAGATGGGACAGACCATAGCAGCAGATTTATATATCTATAAATCTCATTTTTTCATTTGTTTATTCTTTAATTGAATATGACCTTTAAAACCCTTCGTCCATAAAAAAGGCCGTCGAAACGGCCTCAAAACCCCTGCTTGTGTGACGCGAACACCCTGCGCGAGTGGGCATGCCCACCCCCGCATGGATTGGGCCTTAACGATTAGGCTGCGGCGTAAGGCGCAGGTACGGCTTCACTGCGCGATAGCCCTTGGGGAACCGTTGCTTGATCTCATCCTCGTCCTTGAGCGACGGCACGATCACCACCTCGTCACCGTCCTGCCAGTTGGCCGGGGTGGCGACTTTATGGCTGTCGGTCAGTTGCAATGAGTCGATCACCCGCAGGATTTCGTGGAAATTGCGGCCCGTGCTGGCCGGGTAGGTAATGGTCAGGCGCACCTTTTTGTTCGGGTCGACCACGAACAACGAACGCACGGTGAGGGTATCGCTGGCATTCGGGTGGATCAGGTCATACAGGTCGGACACTTTGCGGTCGGCATCCGCCAAGATCGGGAAGTTGACCGTGGTGCCCTGGGTTTCGTTGATGTCTTCGATCCACTTGTGGTGCGAGTCCACCGGGTCGACCGACAGGGCGATGGCCTTGACGCCGCGCTTGGCGAACTCGTCCTTGAGCTTGGCGGTAAACCCAAGCTCGGTGGTGCACACCGGGGTGAAGTCCGCCGGGTGAGAAAACAGTACGCCCCAGCTGTCGCCCAGCCACTCATGGAAACGAATCTTGCCGGCGCTGGAATCCTGTTCGAAGTCGGGGGCGATGTCGCCCAGTCTAAGGCTCATGGTGTGGCTCCTGTTGGCTGCTTATGACGCCAACTGTGCCTGTGCCTGGATTTATTTAAAAAGAATAAATATCGATTTATTTAGACGAAAAAGAAATATTAAAAATCTATTCACTGGTGCGCCGAACACGCGCGGATCACTATTGGCTTCAAGGTTCGAGAAGGCCTTGAGACGCTGTAAACGAGGGGTTCAGGAAGGGCTTGCGGGGGTTGAGCCCGACTTGAAAGTAAGACACCCTGCCCGGCGTTGCGCCGGGCAAGGTTTTACACGAAACGCCTTACAACAGCGGTATCGAGTAGCTGACGATCAGGCGGTTTTCATCCTGATTACGCTGGCCTGGAATGTCGTTACGCCACATGGCGTTTTTCCAAGCAAAGCCAAGGTTCTTGAAAGTGCCTTCAGGGACCACATAGGCAACCGTGATATCACGTTCCCACTCGTTGGCACCGGTAGCATTGACCGTTTTCTGAGCAGTACCGACTTTACCTGTGGTGTCGATATTGTCGCCGCGCAAGTAGATGACACCAGCAGTCAGGCCTGGCAGGCCAACTTTGGCGAAGTCATAAGCGTAGCGAGCTTGCCAGGTACGTTCGCCAGCACGGCCGAACTTCTGGATTTGCATGTCAGTGATGGTGTAGTTGGAAGAACCGTCACCTTGGTTCAGCCACGGGAAGTCACTGTCGCCGTTGCTGACCTGATAGCCGCCACCGAAGGTGTGACCGGACACCGAGTACAGGAACAGGCCGCTGTACAGTGTGTTATCGACCTTACCTTTGGTAATGCCCGTGCCGTAGTCGCCGGTGGTGTAGTAGTTTTTGTCGCTGCCGTTGGCGCCGTCGTCCAGGCTGCGGAAGTAACGCAGGTCAGACTTCAACACGCCCGGGCCGATTGCCCAGTTGTGTACCAGACCCAGGAAGTGCTGCTTGTAGAAGTTGTCCAGATTGCCGTAGTAGTACTGGGCAGTCAGGTCCTTGGTGATCTTGTAGTCACCACCTGCGTAGAGGAATTTGTTGCTGTCACGGCCAGTAGCGCTACGGCCGTTGGCGCCACCGAGTGACAGGTTTTCGTTGTTGCTGGAGTTACGGCCCTTGACCTTCTCGATCTGACCGGCTGTCAGCGTGAGGTCAGTAATATCGGCCGAAGTGATCTGGCCACCCTGGAAGGTTTGCGGCAGCAGACGACCATCGTTGGTCATGATGACCGGCAGCTTTGGCTGCAAGGTGCCCAGCTTGAGCTCGGTTTTGGAGATCTTGGCCTTGGCAGTCAAACCCAGGCTGGAGAAATCATCCACTGCTTCGCCATTGGACTTGCTTGGGAAAACAGTGCCGCCGTAGGAGCCATAGCTGGTACCGGAGCGCGCGCTTGCACCGTTGGTGCCGCCACCCGAATCCAATTTGACGCCCAACAGGCCGATAGCATCCAGACCGAAGCCAACAGTGCCTTGGGTATAGCCGGAAGTGAAGTTGAAGATGAAGCCTTGGCCCCATTCCTCTTGCTTGCTTTGCGCGCCGGCCGCTTTGGTAGCGTCGTCACGGTTGTCAGTGTTGATGTAGAAGTTACGCAGCCCCAGTGTGGCCTTGCTGTCTTCAACGAAACCGGCAGCGTTCGCCTGTTGGGCGATTGCAGCAACAGCCACGGCCAACGCCAATGTTGACTTCTTCATGTACCGCTCCTCTCATTTCTAATTTTTGTAGTTCTCGGTCCAGGGTCTGACGCCCTCGATCCACAGATGCGCGATTAGCGCCAGATAGTGACTGGCAAGTCAATCGTAACCTTGTGTGTCTACTACCTTCGTCTAATCGCTGTTGATTTGGTCCCTGCAGGGTAATGAGTTTTTCATACACCCAAAAAGAATTGTTTCATTCTTTTTCATACGATTCAGGAATAACACTTTCCATGGCGCGCAGAACCGTCAAAGGCGGTGTCGCTCCATAAGTTAATTCCAAAAGAGTATTTACCAGCGCCTTTTTAGATCCATTAGTGTCGAGGCTAACCCTCATACGTCACTCACGATCAAAAAGGCGACGCCATCATGGCTAAACGCGCATCGTCCCGTCAATTTGTTACAGTTTTTGTGTCACTGGTAATTTCTTTTGGCGCCCAAGCCGCCCCCCTCACCGTCGGTTATCAGACCGGTATCGACCCCAGCAAAGTGCCCCAGGCAGACGGCCTCTACGAGAAAGCACTCGGCCAAACCATCGATTGGCGCCGCTTCAACAGCGGCCCCGAAGTGGTCACCGCCCTCGCCTCCGGCGACGTGCAAATCGCTAACTTGGGCTCCAGCCCCCTCGCGGCGGCGGCCTCGCGCAATGTGCCCATCGTGGCGTTTATCGTATCGGCCCAGATCAATACTTCTGAAGCCTTGGTGGTGCGCAATGGCAGCGGCATCGACACCCCCCAGGACCTGATCGGCAAAACCATCGCCACGCCCTTCGTCTCCACCTCTCATTACAGCCTGCTCGGCGCCCTGAAGCATTGGGGGCTGGACACCTCAAAAGTCAAAGTGGTGAACCTGCAACCGGCCGAAATCGCCGCGGCCTGGAAACGTGGGGACATCGACGGCGCGTTCGTCTGGTCGCCCGCCCTTGGCGAGATCCGCAAGACCGGCAAGACCCTGACAGACGCGGCGCAGGTGGGTCAGTGGGGTGCACCGACGTTTGAAGTGTGGGTGGCGCGCAAGGATTTCGCGCAAAAACATCCTGACGCCGTGGCCAGCTTTGCCAAGGTCACGCTGGAGGCGTTCGCCGACTATGCCGCGCACCGCTCGGCCTGGACCGCAGACTCAGCACCGGTGCAGAAAATCGCCAAATTGACAGGTTCCAACGCTGCCGACATTCCCGAGTTGCTGGCGGGCACCACGTTTCCGGACGCACAGGCGCAGCTGACCGGCGCGCTGCTCGGCGGCGGTACGGCAGAGGCCATCGGGGAAACCGCGAAGTTCTTGAAGGAACAGAAGAAAGTGGAGACGGTGCTGCCGGACTATTCGGCGTATGTCAGTGCAAAATTCATCGACAAATAGCCTCAAAACAAACCGGGGAGCGATTGCGCTCCCCGATCATGCCCCGGCCTCACTGTGTAGAACCGCTTACAAGGCCTTTTCGAAAATCTTCGAATTGCGCTGATAGTTGTACAGCGATGCACGCGCCGCCGGCAGCCGGTCCACACTGCTCGGCTCGAACCCGCGCTCGCGAAACCAGTGCGCGGTGCGGGTGGTGAGTACAAACAGCGTCTTCAACCCCAGCGTGCGTGCGCGGCTCTCGATGCGCTCGAGCAACTCGTCGCCGCGCCCGCCGTGACGGTATTCGGGGTTCACCGCCAGGCAGGCCAGTTCGCCGGTGTCCGAGTCGGCAATGGGGTAAAGGGCCGCGCAGGCGATGATCATCCCTTCACGCTCGACCACGCTGAACTGCTCGATTTCCCGCTCCAGCACCTCGCGCGAACGGCGCACCAGGATGCCCTGCTCTTCCAGCGGGCTGATCAAGTCCAGCAAGCCGCCGACGTCTTCGATCGCCGCCTCGCGCACAAACTCGAACTGCTCCTGGGCCACCAGCGTGCCGCCGCCGTCCCGGGTGAACAGTTCGGTAAGCAAGGCGCCATCTTCGGCGTAGCTGACGATATGGCTACGGCCCACGCCCCCACGGCAAGCCTCGGCGGCAGCGTCGAGCAATTCGGCCTGGTAGTTGCTGCCCAGGCGCTGCAAGTGCGCGGGCACTTGTTGTGGGCGCAATTCGCGGACCAGGTGGCCATGTTCATCGATCAGGCCCAAGTCAGCGCCAAACAGCAATAACTTGTCCGCGCCCAGGTCGATGGCCGCACGGGTGGCCACGTCTTCACAAGCCAGGTTGAAGATCTCCCCGGTGGGCGAATAACCCAGCGGCGACAGCAATACGATGGAGCGCTCATCCAGCAGGCGATTGATGCCCTTGCGGTCCACCCGGCGCACTTCGCCGGTGTGGTGATAGTCCACGCCGCCCAGCACGCCGATCGGACGGGCGGTCACCAGATTGCCGCTGGCCACCCGCAGGCGCGAGCCCTGCATGGGCGAGGACGCCATGTCCATCGACAATCGCGCCTCGATGGCGATGCGCAAATGGCCCACGGCGTCGATCACGCATTCAAGCGTGGCGGCATCGGTAATGCGCATGCCTTCGTGGTAATGCGGGGTCAGGCCACGGGCGGCCAGGCGGGTTTCGATCTGCGGGCGGGAACCGTGCACCAGCACCAGGCGCACGCCCAGGCTGTGCAGCAGCACCAGGTCGTGGACGATGTTGCCGAAGTTGGGATGCTCCACACCGTCGCCGGGCAGCATGACCACAAAGGTGCAGTCCCGGTGGGCATTGATGTAAGGAGACGCGTGACGAAGCCAATTGACGTATTCGGGCATAAAACCTGGGCCTGTAATAAAAAGCAGCCAAAAAAGGATGAATCGCTCAACGCACAGCGGGCTGATGGTTATCGTCGGAACAGGCTTGGCGACACGCTCGCTCTCCTCTATGTACGGATGGGCCGGGGTTAATTTATGCGGGGGTAAGGCAATAGTGTTCGATAAGTCCGCGCAATAGACGCACTGTAGGCGTCAAGCGTGACATTTCAAGGTACTCGCCGGGCTGGTGGGCGCAGGCGATGTCGCCGGGGCCAAGCACTAGGGTTTCACAACCGAGGCGCTGAAGATAAGGCGCTTCAGTGCCGAACGCTACTGCTTCGGCACGATGGCCGGTCAAACGTTCCGCGACCCGCACCAGCTCTGCATCCTCGGGTTGCTCGAACGGCGGCACTTCGGGGAACAGCGGCGCGTAGTCGATCTTCACCTGGTGGCGTTCGGCCAAGGGTTGCAGCTTTTGCCGGATGGCGGCGCGCAGCACTTCGGGGTCCATACCGGGCAAGGGCCGCAGGTCGAACTCCAGCGAACACTGGCCGCAGATGCGGTTGGGGTTGTCGCCGCCGTGGATGCAGCCAAAGTTCATCGTGGGCTGCGGCACGCTGAACTGCGGGTTGCGGTATTCGCGCTGCCAGGCCAGGCGCAGGCCGCGCAATTCGCCGATGGCATCGTGCATGGCTTCCAGCGCGCTATGGCCCAGGCTGGGGTCCGACGAATGGCCGCTGCGCCCGAGGATATCGATGCGCTCCATCATCACGCCTTTGTGCAAGCGGATCGGCCGCAAGCCCGTCGGCTCGCCGATCACTGCCGCGCGGCCCAACGGGCGACCGGCTTCGGCCAGGGCGCGGGCGCCGGCCATGGAGCTTTCCTCATCGCAGGTGGCGAGGATCAGCAAGGGTTGCTTGAAGGGCTGGTCCAACAAAGGCTGGACCGCTTCGATCACCAGTGCAAAAAAACCTTTCATGTCGCAACTGCCCAGTCCTACCCAGCGACCGTCGACTTCCGTCAGCTTGAGCGGATCGGTCTGCCACAGCGCGTCGTCATACGGCACGGTGTCACTGTGCCCGGCAAGCACCAGGCCACCGGGGCCGCTGCCCATGCTGGCCAACAGGTTGAACTTGCCGGGGCTGACCTGCTGGATGTCGCAGGCAAACCCCAGGTCCCCCAGCCAAGCGGCGAGCAAATCAATGACCGGGCGGTTGGACTGGTCGAGAGAGGCCTGGGTGCAACTCACCGACGGCGCGGCGATCAGCGCGGCGAACTGCTCTTTCATGGACGGTAACGGCATGCGCGATCTCTCAACGGTGCGAATGAGGCCCATCATAGAGCCATGTGCGCAACACAATAAACCGTTGCGGCACGTTGCCGGGCTCAGTCCTGTACACTGCACGACCTTGGCAGCCGCGCATTTCCCCGGCTGCACTCCCGATCCTGGATGTTCCGGCCATGCAAAAAGAAACAGAAATCAAGCTGCGCGTCAGCCGCGAAACCCTCGCCGCGCTGCGCGAGCACCCGCTCCTGAAAAAACGCAACAAAAGTGGCTGGGAACGCCGTGAGTTGATGAACCAGTACTTCGACACCCCCGAGCGCGACCTGGCCCAGGCCAAAGTCGCCCTGCGCCTGCGCAAGGACGGCGACGAGGTGATCCAGACCCTCAAGACCCGCGGCCAGAGCATCGCCGGGCTGTCGGAGCGCAACGAGTACGACTGGAAACTGCCCAAAGCCAAGCTGGACGTGAAAAAACTCGACGGCGACTGCTGGCCCGAGCAACTGGCCGAACTGGACAAAAAAGCCCTCAAGCCGATCTTCACCACCGATTTCGTGCGCGAGCGTGCAGAAATCGCCTGGGGCCGTGGCAAAGCCAAGGTCGTGATCGAAGCGGCGCTGGACCTGGGCCACGTGATCGTCGGCAAGCACAAAGAAGAAATCTGCGAACTGGAGCTGGAACTGCGCGAAGGCGAACCCGCCGCCCTGCTGGAGCTGGCCGCCGAACTGGCCGAGACGCTGGCCCTGATGCCCTGCGACATCAGCAAGGCCGAGCGCGGCTACCGCCTTTTCGACGCCCACAGTTATTCCCTGAGCCTGCCCGCGCCGGTGCTGCACGCCGAAATGCCGCTGGACGACGCCTTTGCCGCCGTGATGTGGCATTTGCTGGGCAGCAGCCAACGCCTGGCCGAACAATATCGTTTTAATGGCCACTGGCGCCTGTTGCAGGACTGGGTCGAACACCTGGGCGAACTGCGCGCCCTGATCGGCAGCCTCGGGCAGGCCGCGCCGCGCCAATCCACCCGCGAACTGCGCGCCGCACTGGACGCCCTGCTGGAAGACTGGCGCCCGCTGGTGCAGGCCGGTGACGACGACGAAGACATCCGCAAGGCCGCGCCCGAGCAATTCATCGAAGAATTGCAGGACGTGCGCTGGGGCTTGTTCTCGCTGACCACCGCGCGCTGGCTGCTGGCCCGCAGTTGGACGGCCGACCGTAACGTGCGTGGCAACCGCCAGGGCGCTGCGCAAATCACCAACTGGTTGCCGCGCTTGCTCGCTGACGACGCCGTGGCACTGCAACTGCCGCGCTACCAGCAGCAACCCGAAGACCTGGCCGAACAACTGCCGCGCATCGAACGTATCCAGGCCTGGCTGCACCATGCCCGCCATGTGGTAGACATCCCTGAGCTGGACCGTTTGTACGGTGAACTGAACAAGTTGGCGCAACTGGCCAACCAACTGATCACCGACGAATCGCTGGACGCGCGCATGCATCAGGTGATCGCGGTGTACCAGACCCGCGCCTGGAAGACCCTGCTGCGCCTGTAAGCACGCCCATCGCCAACCTGCCCGGCGTTATGGCAACACGGGCAGGCTGGTCGTCGACTTGATCTCTGATAACGCCACAATCGAATTCACTTCCTGAATGCCCGGCACCATCGACAGTTTTTCAAAGAAAAACCGCTCATACGCTTCGATGTCCGACGTGACAATGCGCAACAAAAAGTCCACTGCGCCCATCAACACATAACACTCCAGTACTTCCGCAAAGCCGCGAATCGCCTCGGTGAACTCCGTGAAGTTGGAGCGCCCGTGGGCATTGAGTTTGACCTCGGCGAAGATCTGCGTGTTGAGGCCGATTTTCTTGCGGTCCAGCAACGTCACCTGGGCGCGAATCACCCCCTCCTCCTTGAGGCGCTGGATGCGCCGCCAGCAGGGTGATTGCGACAGGCCCACCTGCTCGGCGATCTGCGCGCTGGAGAGCGAGGCGTCGTCCTGCAACAGCGCGAGGATGCGCCGGTCGTACACGTCCAGTTCAGTGAGCATAAAAATACTCGATAGAGGCGGATGGGCGAATTGATCCATTCGTTAAATGGCGAATTCGCCTCATCTTAGATAAGAAATCTCCCGCAGCGAATGTAAAAATTTCTCCAGTCGAATCCGGAGAGTTCCCATGCATGTCGTCGAAACCGCCAACCTTGCCACCCGCGCCGATGCTTGGGCGTCCAGCAACGTCCATTGCCAGGCTCGCTACCAGATCGTGGCCGAGGCCGAGCCCGATGTGTTGTGCCGAGTGCTCAATTACTTTGCCCTGCAATGTCTGGTGCCCGTGCAGGTAAATGTGCAGCGGGACGATGACCTGCTGACGCTCGACATCGTGATGGACGGCCTGAGCTGGCATAGGGCCCAAGTGATCGGCGAAAAACTTCGTAACCTGATCAGCGTGTGCTCGCTGCAACTGTGCCCGGCAGAGGCGGCGCGGCCTCAAGCGGTGCAGGCCGCCGCTCAGTAAAGGCCTGCAATAAAGCCTTGGCGGGCAGGGCCTGAAGGGCAACTAGCCTGGGGACACCCACCCACCGCCCAGGAAAACCCTCATGTCCACCGCCCAGGATCGCTGGCTAAAAATCGATCAGCTGTTACCGGTATTGATCGACCAAGGCCTGGTGCCACCCGACACCCCTGTTTTGGCCAACAACGCCCTGCACCCGCTGGAATGCATTGCCGGCCAGGCGCTGTGCCTGGAAACCCTGACGCAATGGCTGGCCCGTTACGCAGGCCAGCCGTATCTGCGGATCGACCCGCTGAAGATCGACGTGGCAGCGGTGGTTGGGCTGATGTCTTACGCCTTTGCCCAGCGGCACAAGATTCTTGCCGTGGCCGTGGATGCCCACAGCGTCACCGTCGCCAGCGCCCAGCCCTTCGTGGCGGGTTGGGAAGCGGGCTTGGCCCAGGTGCTGAAACGCTCGATCAGACGGGTGGTGGCCAGCCCCCGGGAAATACAGCGCTGTACCGTGGAGTTCTACCGCCTGGCCAAGTCGGTCAAGGGCGCGACCCACGGGGAGGTCAAAACCCCGGGGGCGGGCAGCATCGAGCCCTTGCTCAACCTCGGCGCCAGCGATCAGGCGCCCGATGCCAACGACGCGCATATCGTCAATATCGTCGACGGGCTGCTGCAGTACGCCTTTGGCCAACGCGCCAGCGACATCCACCTGGAGCCCGGCCGCGACAAGGGCCGCGTGCGTTTTCGCATCGACGGGCTGTTGCACGACGTGTATCAATTGCCGCCGCAGGTGACGATGGCGGTGGTCAGCCGCCTCAAAAGCCTGGGCCGGATGAACGTGGCCGAAAAACGCAAACCCCAGGATGGCCGGGTAAAAACCAAAAGCGCGACGGGCAGCGAAGTGGAACTGCGCCTGTCGACCCTGCCCACGGCCTTTGGCGAAAAGCTGGTGATGCGGATCTTCGACCCCCAGGTGGTGCTCAAGGACTTCCAGCAACTGGGCCTGTGCAACGACGACCTGCAACGCTGGCAAGCCATGACCCGCCAGAGCACCGGCATCATCCTGGTCACCGGCCCCACCGGCTCAGGCAAGACCAGCACCCTGTACACCACGCTTAAACAGTTGGCCACGCGGGAGGTCAACCTATGCACCGTGGAAGATCCGATCGAAATGGTCGAGCCTGCGTTCAACCAGATGCAGGTGCAGCCCAATATCGACCTGACTTTTGCCAGCGGCGTCCGGGCGCTCATGCGCCAGGACCCGGACATCATCATGATCGGCGAGATCCGCGACCTGGAAACCGCACAAATGGCGATCCAGGCAGCGCTCACCGGGCACCTGGTGCTGTCGACCCTGCACACCAACGATGCGCCCAGCGCCATCACCCGCCTGCTGGAGCTGGGCATCCCCCACTACCTGATCAACGCGACGTTACTAGGGGTCATGGCCCAGCGACTGGTGCGGTTGTTGTGCCCGCACTGCAAGCAGGCAGCGCCTGAGGGGGCCTATAAGCCGGGCGGCTGTGACGAATGCCGACACAGTGGCTATCACGGGCGTGCCGGAGTCTACGAAGTGATGGTACTGGACGAGCCCCTCAAGGCGCTGATCACGCCGGGCATCGAGGTACAGGCCTTGCGCCAGGCGGCACGTGGCCGGGGGATGTGCAGCCTGCGCAGTGCGGGGCTGGGCAAAATGGCGGCGGGGCTGACCACGCTGGAGGAGGTGTTAAGGGTCACTCCGGCAGATCCAGAAACAAATCCCTTGATTGTTGCGGCGCCAAAACGTCCTTATCCCTGACAACCTCGTTACAATCCGCCAGACCTGACACCACCAGACAAGGAATCGTTATGCAGATCGGAACCGTACTGCTGCTGTTTGTAGCACTCGCCGTTGCCATTCTCTTCATGGGCTTCAAGGTTGTCCCACAAGGCTACCAGTGGACAGTCGAGCGCTTTGGCCGCTACACCAACACCCTCAAGCCGGGCCTTAACATCATCATTCCGGTGATGGACCGCATCGGGCGCAAGATCAACGTGATGGAAAGCGTGCTGGACATCCCGCCCCAAGAAGTCATCACCGCCGACAACGCCACCGTGCAGATCGACGCCGTGTGCTTCTTCCAGGTGGTCAACACCGCGCAAGCCGCCTACGAGGTCAACAACCTCGAACACGCCATTCGCAACCTGCTGCAAACCAATATCCGTACCGTCCTGGGCTCCATGGAGCTGGATGCCATGCTCAGCCAGCGCGACGGCATCAACGAAAAACTGCTGAGAACCGTCGACGAAGCGACCGCGCCGTGGGGCATCAAGATCACCCGCATCGAGATCAAGGACATCAGCCCACCCGCCGACCTGATGGCGGCCATGTCCGGCCAGATGAAAGCCGAGCGGATCAAACGTGCACAAATCCTGGAGGCCGAAGGCCTGCGGGCCTCGGCGATCCTCACCGCCGAAGGCAAGAAGCAGGCGCAGATCCTGGAGGCCGAAGGTAGCCGTCAGGCGGCGTTCCTCGAGTCAGAAGCCCGCGAGCGGCAAGCCGAGGCAGAAGCCCGCGCCACCCAGGTGGTGTCCGAAGCGATCGCCTCGGGCAACGTGCAGGCGGTTAACTACTTTGTCGCGCAAAAATACGTCGATGCCCTGGGCAAGCTGGCCTCGGCCAACAACAGCAAGGTCATCCTCATGCCGCTGGAAGCCAGCCAGGTGATCGGCTCCATTGGCGGCATCGGTGAAATCGTCAAAGCCACCTTTGATAGCAAGAAAGCCTGAGGCGCCTGTCATGTGGGAATTCCTGCATCACCTGACGTTTTGGGACTGGCTGGCGCTGGGTACGGTCCTGTTGATCCTTGAGGTATTCGGCGCGGGGGGCTACCTGCTGTGGATGGGCATTGCCGCCGCCGCCGTAGGGGTGATCAAGTTCCTGGTGCCCACGCTGGGGCTGGAGTGGCAACTGCTGCTGTTTGCCGTGCTGTCGATCCTCACCGCCGTGTATTGGTGGAAGCGCCAGCGCAGCAACGCCAAGGTCAGCGACCAGCCGGGGTTGAATATGCGCGGTTCGGAGCTGATTGGTCGCACCTTTGTGGTGCATCAAGCCATTGTCGACGGCCGGGGCAAGATCAAGGCGGGTGACGGGGTGTGGATCGTCACCGGCCCCGAAGCAGCCGTAGGGGCGCAGGTACGAGTCGTGGGTCAGGAGGGCGTGGTTTTACGGGTCGAAACGGTTTAGTCGTGCATGGAACTACGCCGGGTTATCTACAATCCAACGGTACAGATAACCCAGTCGGAGTCATCCATCATGCGTCTTAAATATGCTGTCGCTACCCTCGCTGTACTGTCCCTTCCCGTTGGATCAGCCATGGCCGATGGCTTCTGGCGCAACGTCATTTCGTCGGGCGCCACCACCGGCTCCACGTACCTGACCTTCAAGGACCACAAGATGGTGGTCGCCGCACAAGACGACGCTGGCAGCTTTGTTGCCAGTGACGGCGGCATCCGCGGCCCGTACCTGGAAGCCGCCATGCAGAAAGTCCGCGCCGAGAACCCGGGCCTCAAGGCTACGGACATGGAGCTGGCCAACGCGATCCTGGCAAAAAACGCCGTTGCGTCCGAGTAATACCGCCCCATCGAAAATGCCGCTGGTATCAGCGGCATTTTTTTGTCCGGACAGTGACGATTCATTCACGGGTGACAGGCTATATTCAGTCGAGCCGTGCAACCATGCCCGGCATTAATATGCTTTTCTTCTCATTGCCTACCTGAAACGGATGCCTTCCCCGTCATGAGCCAACTGCCCTTCTTGCCGTTTTCCAAACCTGTCATCGATGAAGCCACTATCTCGGCAGTCGGTGATGTGCTGCGCTCTGGCTGGATCACCAGCGGGCCGAAAGTGCAGGCGTTCGAAGCGCAATTGTCGGAATATTTCGGCGGCCGTCCCGTGCGTACGTTCAACTCCGGCACCTGCACCATGGAGATTGCCCTGCGCATTGCCGGGGTTGGCCCGGGCGATGAAGTCATCACCACACCCATTTCGTGGGTAGCCACCGCCAACGTGATTCTGGAGGTCGGCGCCACACCGGTGTTTGCCGACATCGACCCGGTGACCCGCAACATCGACCTGGCCCAAGTGGAAGCCGCGATCACCCCGCGTACCAAGGCGATCATTCCGGTGTACCTGGCTGGCCTGCCCCTGAACATGCCGATGCTCTACGCACTGGCCAACAAACACGGCCTGCGCATCGTCGAAGACGCCGCCCAGGCACTGGGCTCCAGCTGGGACGGCAAACGGATTGGCGCCACCGGCGATTTCGTCTCGTTCAGTTTCCAGGCGAACAAGAACGTCACGTCTTCCGAAGGCGGCTGCCTGGTGTTGAACAACGCCGAAGAAGCGCGCCTGGCAGAAAAATATCGCCTGCAAGGCGTGACCCGTACCGGCTTCGACGGCCTGGACGTGGACGTGCTGGGCGGCAAGTTCAACATGACCGACATCGCCGCGGTGATCGGCCTGGGCCAGTTCGCCAATATCGACAAAATCACCGCGCACCGCCAGGTGCTGGCCCGGCATTACTTCCAATGCTTTGGCAGCGATTTTGAGCAGACTTACGGCGCACAACTGCCGCCAGCAGACTTTGAAAACAGCAACTGGCACTTGTTCCAACTGGTGTTGCCGGAACGTACCGACGGCCTGCCCGCACGTGCAACCTTCATGGAGCAGATGCAGGCCCATGGCGTGGGCATTGGTTATCACTATCCGCCCATCCACCTGCTGAGCCTTTATCGGGCACAGGGGTTCAAGGAAGGCATGTTCCCGGTGTCGGAAAAAGTAGGGCGCTTGATTGTGTCGCTGCCGATGTTCACGGCGATGACCGAAGCGGACGTGGAGCGGGCAGTGGCGGCCGTCAAAGCCGTGTTGAAACCCTGACCGAATCCCTGCAAGAGCGGGTTGCCCGCTCTTGCAGGATGTAAAGCTTTACTCGCCGATGGCGGCTTTGTAGCCGTCGGCATCCAGCAACTTGCTCAGCTCAGCGGTGTTGGCGGGCTTGAGCTTGAAAATCCAGGCGCTGTAGGGCTCTTCGTTGAGCAATTCAGGGCCGTCTGCCAGCTCGTCGTTGACCGCGATCACCTCACCGGAAACCGGTGCATAGATGTCCGAGGCGGCCTTGACCGACTCAACCACGCCCGCGGCGTCGCCCGCGGCAAACACCTTGCCCACTTCAGCCAATTCTACGAACACCACATCACCCAGCGCTTGCTGAGCATGGTCGGAAATACCGACCGTTACGGTGCCATCCGCTTCCAGGCGGGCCCATTCATGGCTTTCGGCAAAACGCAGGTCGGCAGGGATATTGCTCATAGTCTGTGTCCTCAAAAAGAAATGTCAGCGGCCAGCGGCCTGCCGGAAACGTTAGATCAATGTCTTGCCATGGCGCACGAAGGTCGGCTTGACCACCCGTACCGGGTACCACTTGCCGCGGATTTCCACCTCGGCCCGGTCGGCAGTCGCCACCGGCACACGCGCCAGGGCAATGGATTTGCTCAGCGTGGGAGAGAAACTACCACTGGTGATCTGTCCTTCGCCAACATTGGCGATACGAACCACCTGTTGGGCGCGCAAAACGCCGCGCTCCTCCAGCACCAGGCCGACCAGTTTGGACGCCACCCCCGCCGCCAACTCGGCCTCGAGGGCAGCCCGGCCGATGAAGTCACGCCCGGCAGGCTCCCACGCGATGGACCAGTCCATGTTGGCCGCCAGCGGCGAAACATCCGGGCTGATGTCCTGGCCATAGAGGTTCATGCCCGCCTCCAGGCGCAAGGTGTCGCGGGCACCCAGGCCGATGGGCGAAATGCCCGCGCCCACCAGATCGTTGAAAAACGCCGGGGCCTGATCGGCTGGCAGGATGATTTCCAGGCCGTCTTCACCGGTGTAACCGGTGCGCGCGATGAACCAGTCGCCGTCGGCCAGGCCCTCAAAGGGCTTGAGTTCATGGATCAGGATCGAGCGGGACTGAGTCACCAGCTCCGCGATTTTGTGCCGGGCGTGCGGGCCTTGGATCGCGAGCATCGCCAACTCGGGCCGCTCAAGGAGCTGCACCTGATACTGGCCGAGCCGGGCCTGCATCCAGGCCATGTCCTGGTCACGCGTGGCCGCGTTGACCACCAGCCGGAAACCGGCCTCGGTGCGGTAGACGATCATGTCGTCCAGCACCCCGCCCTGCTCGTTGAGCATGGCGCTGTACAACGCACGGCCACAGCCGTGCAGGCGGTCAACATCATTGGCCAGCAAGTGCTGGAGCCATTCCTTGGCCTGGGGGCCTGTGATATCGATCACGGTCATGTGGGATACATCGAACACCCCGCAGTCACGTCGCACCTGGTGGTGTTCTTCAACTTGCGAGCCGTAGTGCAGAGGCATATCCCAACCGCCAAAATCGACCATTTTCGCGCCGAGGGCGAGATGCAGGTCATACAAAGGCGTGCGCTGTCCCATGGGTTTCTCCTTCCGGGCGTGGCGAAGGTGCGGACGGTAGCCGTTCGCGCCACAGGCCTTGATATACAAGGCTTATAGCGGCGCTGGGGCACCCGATCAATAAGATGGACCGCACC
Source organism: Pseudomonas sp. SDO5215_S409 (assembly GCF_054071325.1). Lineage (NCBI taxonomy): Bacteria > Pseudomonadati > Pseudomonadota > Gammaproteobacteria > Pseudomonadales > Pseudomonadaceae > Pseudomonas > Pseudomonas sp. SDO5215_S409. The sequence goes on from NZ_JBSVWN010000006.1 coordinate 140,510, forward strand.
GAATGCCGCGCATTGTAGCCGCAAGCTGTAGGACTGGCACCTAACCGATGGGTTGGGCCGAGCGCCGGATCAGGCCGATCACCGGTAGCAGGCCCACCAGTACCAGCGTCAAGGCGGGGAGAGAAGCCCGTGCCCACTCACCTTCGCTGGTCATTTCAAAGATGCGCACGGCCAGCGTGTCCCAGCCAAACGGGCGCATCAGCAGGGTGGCGGGCATTTCCTTGAGCACGTCCACAAACACCAACAGCGCCGCGCTGAGCGTGCCGGGCAGCAGCAGCGGTAGATACACTTTGAAAAACAGTCGTGGTCCACCCACCCCAAGACTACGCGCCGCCTGCGGTAACGACGGGCGGATACGCGCCAAGCTGCTTTCGAGCGGCCCGTAGGCCACCGCCAGAAAACGCACCAGGTACGCCAGCACCAACGCCGCAAGACTGCCCAGCAGCAACGGCTTCCCCGCCCCCCCAAGCGCGCTCGACAGCGGCACCACCCATTCACGGTCCAGGTAACTGAACGCCAACATGATCGACACCGCCAGCACCGAGCCCGGCAAGGCGTACCCCAGGTTGGCCAGGCTGATCCCGCTGCGGATGAGCCGGGTCGGCGCCTGGCGATGGGCAAACGCCAGCAGCATGGCCACGCTCACCGTGATCAGCGCGGCAATCACGCCCAGGTACAGAGTGTGCACAATCAACCCGGCGTAGCGCTCATCCAGATCAAACCGCCCGCGTTGCCAGAACCACACCACCAGTTGCAGCACCGGGACCACAAAGGCGCAGGCAAACACCAGACCGCACCCAGCGCTGGCAGCAGCGGCCTTGAACCCACGCAGGTGATACAACGCCTGGCCGCGCGGCCGCTCATTGCTCGGGCGACTCGCGCCACGCGCCCGCCGTTCGCCGTACAGCACCAGCATCACCACCAGCAATAACAGGCTCGCCAGCTGCGCCGCGCTGGAAAGGCTGAAAAAACCGTACCAGGTCTTGTAGATAGCGGTGGTGAACGTGTCGAAATTGAACACCGACACGGCGCCAAAATCCGCCAGGGTTTCCATCAATGCCAAGGCTACGCCAGCCCCGATGGCCGGGCGCGCCATGGGCAAGGCCACCCGCCAGAACGCCTGCCAGGGCGATTGCCCGAGGACCCGCGCCGCTTCCATCAAACCCTTGCCCTGAGCAAGAAACGCACTGCGCGCCAGCAGGTACACGTAGGGGTAGAACACCAACACCAGCACGATAATCACGCCACTGGTGGAGCGCACGCGGGGCAGGCGCAGACCGGGGCCAAACACCTCACGCAGCAGGGTTTGCACGGGGCCTGCAAAATCCAGCAGGCCGACAAACACAAAGGCCAGCACATAGGCGGGAATGGCGAACGGCAGCATCAGCGCCCAATCCAGCCAGCGCCTGCCCGGAAACTCACAAAGGCTGGTCAACCAGGCCAGGCCAACGCCCAGCAACGTGACGCCCACGCCCACCCACACCACCAGGGTCAGGGTGTTGCCCAGCAGGCGCGGCAGTTGGGTGTCCCACAGGTGGGACCAGATCTGCGTGTCGATCGTCTGCCAGGACAGCAACAGGACGCTCAGCGGCAAGAGCACCAGGGCAGCGACGGTGAACACCGGCAAGTACCAGCGGCGTTGAGCGGGGTGAGCCAAGGGGCATTCTCGGGGGGGCAGTTAAGGTGAAAACCACGGGGTGGGAACGGGCCTGCCCGCTCCCACGGTGCGTCAGTTCCAGCCAACGCGGTCCATCAGGCGGATGGCCTCGGCCTGGCGCTTGCCCGCCACTTCTACCGGCAAGGTATCGGCAACGAACTTGCCCCAACTGGCCACTTCGGCCGACGGCGGCACCGCCGGGTTGGCCGGGAATTCCTGGTTCACGTCGGCAAAGATCCGTTGCGCCTCGGGTGTGGTCAGCCATTCCACCAGGGCCTTGGCGGCCTCCGGGTGCGGCGCATGCCGGGTCAGGCCGATGCCCGACAGGTTCACGTGCACCCCGCGATCGCCCTGGTTGGGCCAGAACAGCGCCACCGCCAAGTCGGGTTTCTGCTTGTGCAGGCGGCCGTAGTAGTAGGTATTGACGATGCCCACGTCGCACTGCCCGGCATTGATCGCTTCCAGCACGGCGAGGTCATCGGAGAACACGTCGGTGGAGAGGTTGTTCACCCAGCCCTTGACGATTTCTTCGGTCTTGGCTGCGCCATGGGTTTCGATCAGCGTGGCCGTCAGCGACTGGTTGTAGACCTTCTTGGCCGTGCGCAGGCACAGGCGGCCTTCCCATTGCGCGTCTGCCAGGGCCTCGTAGGTGGTGAGGTCGGCAGGTTTTACGCGGCGGGTGGAATAGGCGATGGTGCGCGCGCGCAGGCTCAAACCGGTCCAGGCATGGGCCGAGGAGCGATATTGCAACGGGATATTGGCGTCGATCACCTTGGAGGTGAACGGCTGCAGGATGCCCATCTGCTCGGCCTGCCAGAGGTTGCCAGCGTCAACGGTGAGCAGCAGGTCGGCGGTGGCGTTTTCGCCTTCGGCCTTGATGCGCTGCATCAGCGGCGCTTCCTTGTCGGTGATGAACTTCACCTGCACGCCGGTTTTTTGGGTATAGGCATCAAAGACCGGCTTGATCAGCTCGTCGATGCGCGAGGAGTAGACCACCACCTCGTCGGCGGCCTGCGCGGCGGTGCTGCCAAGCAGGGTGAGGGCCAGGGCCGTGAGGAGGCGCTTGGGTGCCAGCATGGGGGCGATCTCTCGTCGCGAAATGAGCGCAAATGATAGGGAGTCCCATTTGGCATCTCAATCAATCGTGCGGCCGAGGCGTTACCAGATGTTGCGGTGAGGGGATTTGCGCTGAAGCCACTGGCCTCAGCGCGGGCAAACCCGGTGCCCACAGGGTCAGGGTTTGGCGAGATCCGGCAGGTCGCCCGTCAGGCCCAACGCCTGGCGCACAAAGACCGCCTTGGCTTCCGGCAACTGGTCGACGACTTTCAAACTAGCGTTACGCAACCAGCGCAGCGGCAGTTGATCGGCCTGGAACAAGCGCTCGAACCCTTCCATCGCGGCCATCAGCGCCAGGTTATGCGGCATGCGCCGACGCTCGTAGCGGCTGAGCACTTTCACGTCTGCCAGCCGCTCCTGGCGCTCATGCGCCGCCAGCAGCACCTGGGCCAACGCCGCCGCGTCGAGAAACCCCAGGTTCACACCCTGCCCGGCCAGCGGGTGGATCACGTGGGCCGCATCGCCGATCAGGGCCAGGCCTTCGGCCACGTAGCGCTTGGCGTGACGCTGGCGCAACGGCACACACACGCGGGGGTCGGCGCTCAAGACGGTGCCCAGGCGGCCTTCAAAGGCGCATTCCAGTTCGCGGCAGAAGCGGTCTTGGTCCAGCGCCATGAGCCGCTCGGACTCACTCGGCGTGACCGACCACACAATCGAGCACCAGTCCTCCTGGCCGTCGCGCACCAGTGGCAGAAACGCCAGCGGGCCGTGGTCGGTAAAACGCTGCCAGGCGGTGCGTTGATGGGGCTGGCTGCTGCGCACGCTGGTGACGATGGCGTGGTGCAAGTAATCCCACTCGCGGGTGGCGGTGCCGGTGAGGCGGCGCACCGCGGAATGGGCACCGTCGGCGGCGATCACCAGCGGTGCCCGCAGGGTGCGGCCATCGGCCAGGGTCAGCAGCCAGTCGTCGCCGGAGCGCCGCATTTGTTCCAGGCGCGCATTGGCCAGCAGGCCCAGGTCGCCGTCGTGCAGGCGCTCGAGCAAGGCATCCTGCACCACACGGTTTTCGACGATATGCCCCAGCACCTCGGCATGCACGCTGGCCGCAGAAAAGTGGATATGCCCGGTGCCGCTGCCGTCCCACACCTGCATGTCGCCATACGGGCTGACACGGCGGGCGGTGATGCCCTCCCACGCGCCCAGGCGCTCAAGGATACGTTGGCTGGCCGCCGACAACGCGCTCACCCGCGGTTCGAACGCGGCCGCAGGTTCAAACGGTTTGACGCTCAGCGAGCCGCCGTCGAGCAGCAGCACTTGCAGGCCGCTGCCTTCCAACGCCAGCGCCAGGGCGCTTCCGACCATTCCGGCCCCGACAATCAGCACATCTGCGCGCATGTCCATGCTTTAAGCCTGTCTTGCTGGCGGCTTGCACCGCACGTAAAAAGTTTGCTCGACCCACGCCACCAGGGCGCCGGAGCCGTCACGAATCCAGACCTGGGGCCCTGGCAAGTGGTTGTCACCGCACTCGGCCAGCCACTTACGCATCGGGACGCGTGCCCAAACCCATGGCCTGACGGGCGAACCAGCGTTTGGCTGGTGGCAGCAGGTCCAGGCCCAGCAGGCCCAGGTTGCGGCCCAACGCAACCAGCGGCTGGCCACTGCCGAACAGGCGGGTGACTTGATCGGAGAAGCCCACGGTCATTTTTTGATCAAGGCGTTGGCGCTCGCGGTAAGCCTGCAAGGTGGCCAGGTCACCCGGCACCGCAGGCCCGGCCAGCAAGGCTTCGGCCAGGGCGTTGGCGTCACGCAGGGACAAATTGAACCCCTGCCCGGCAATCGGGTGCAGGCTGTGGGCCGCGTTGCCCAGCACCACCAGGTGGGAGCGCACTTGCTCCTCGGCCTCGATCAGGGTCAAGGGGTACAGGTGGCGTGCGCCCACGTGTTTGAGCGTGCCCAGGCGATAGCCGAACACGTCCTGCAATTGCGCGAGGAAACGCCGTTCGTCCAGCTCGGCAAGCCGTTTGGCGTCCATCCCCAGGCGCGTCCACACCAGCGCGCAACGGTTGTCCGGCAGCGGCAGCAAGGCCATCGGGCCTTCATCGGTGAAGCGCTCGAAGGCCTCGCCGTTGTGGGCTTCGCTCGGGGTGATGTTGGCGATCAGCGCGCTCTGGTTGTACGGGCGCGTTTTAACGCCAATGCCCAGCTGCTCGCGCAGGCCGGAGCGGCCGCCATCGGCCAGCACGGCGAGGTCGCAGTCCAGCACGGTGGCGTCATTGAGGGTCAGGCGGTAGCCATCGGCCAGCGGCTCCAGGCGAGTGACTTCGGCCGGGCAGCGCCAGGTGGCCACGTCCTTGTCCAGGCCTTGCCACAGGCACTGGCCCAGCCAGGCGTTTTCCACCACGTAACCCAACGCGGGCACGCCCTCTTCCATCGCCGACAGACGCGTGGTGGAGAACCGCCCCCGGTCCGACACGTGGATCTGCTTGATCGGCTCGGCGCGCCGGGAAATGGCCTGCCACACGCCCAGGCGCTGGTAGATTTGCCGGGCGCCAAACGACAGCGCCGAAGAGCGGGCGTCGTAGCTGGGCTGGTACGTCTCGCCCGGCGCGAAAGGTTCGATCAGCGTGATCGTCCAGCCCCGCGCCTTGGCCCCGGCCTGCAACGCGAGCGCAAGGCTCGCGCCGACCAGGCCACCGCCGATAATGGCCAGGTTGACCCGGCTCATCGGGCGGCCGCCATCAGGGCTTCGATCTCGGCGACGGTCTTAGGCACGCCGCCGGTGAGGATTTCACAGCCTTGCTTGGTCACCACCACGTCGTCCTCGATGCGCACGCCAATGCCGCGCCATTTCTTTGCTACGTTCAGGTTGTCCGGCGCCACGTAAATGCCCGGCTCCACGGTGAGGGCCATGCCGACTTCCAGCACCCGCCACTCGCCGCCCACCTTGTATTCGCCCACGTCGTGCACGTCCATGCCCAGCCAGTGCCCCGCGCGGTGCATATAAAACGCCTTGTAGGCTTCACTGGCGATCAGCTCGTCGACATCGCCCTGCAACAACCCCAGCGCCACCAGCCCGGCGGTGATGACGTGCACGGTCGCCTCGTGGGCCTGGTTCCAGTGTTTGTTCGGCGCGATCTCGGCAAAGGCGGCTTGTTGCGAGGCCAGCACCACTTCGTAGATGGCCTTTTGTTCGGCAGAGAATTTGCCGTTGACCGGCCAGGTGCGGGTGATGTCGCTGGCGTAGCAGTCGATCTCGCAACCGGCGTCGATCAGTACCAGGTCGCCGTCCTTGAGCACCGCGTCGTTCTGCTGGTAGTGCAGGATGCAGCTGTTGCGCCCCGAGGCGACGATGGAGCCGTAGGCGGGCATCTTCGCGCCGCCCTTGCGAAATTCGTAGTCCAGCTCCGCTTCCAGGCTGAACTCGTGCAAGCCTGGACGGCTGGCCTGCATGGCCCGCACGTGAGCCGCGGCGGAAATGCGCGCGGCTTCGCGCATCACTTTCACTTCTGCCGCCGACTTATACAGGCGCATGTCGTGGAGCAGATGGTCCAGGGCCACGAACTCGTTCGGCGGCTGGGCGCCCAGGTGGGCCTTGGAGCGGATCACGTTGATCCACTCCATCAGGTGCCGGTCGAATTCGGCGTTGCTGCCCATGGCCGAATACACCCGGTCGCGACCCTCGATGAGGCCGGGCAGGATGTCGTCGATGTCGGTGATGGGGAAGGCATCGTCGGCGCCAAAGTCACGCACGGCGCCTTCGGTGCCCGCGCGCAGGCCGTCCCACAGTTCGCGTTCGGCGTTGCGTTCGCGGCAGAACAGCACGTACTCGCCATGGGGGCGCCCGGGCATCAGCACGATCACCGCTTCAGGCTCGGGGAAGCCGCTCAGGTACTGGAAGTCGCTGTCCTGGCGGTAGACGTGCTCGACATCGCGATTACGGATCGCCACCGCCGCTGCCGGCAGGATGGCGATGCTGTCGGGTTCCATCTGCGCCATGAGCGCCTTGCGGCGCCGGGTGTATTCCGCTTTCGGGATATGGATCATGGGCAGACGGGCTTCCTTTCTCAGTGCAGCGACGGCTTGGCGGTTGCGGGCTCGGCCGACTTGCGGGTTTCGGTGAACAGCAACAACGGCGCGACGCGCAGGTATTCCATCACTTCCATATAGTCGGTTTCGCCGTCTTCGGACTCTTCCAGCGCGTCTTGCACCTGGGAAATGGCGGCCAAATCCTGCAACACTTCCTTGGCGTCGCTGCTCAGCTCAAGGCCGGCGGCGTTCACGCCAAAACCGTGGAGGAAACCCTGGCACCACTGGCCCAGCGCGGCGGCGCGCTCGGTGAGGGGGGCGTCGTCGGTGGGCAGCAGCAGGACGACGGTCACGTCATCGCCGGTCAGCTCGCCCTTGACCATTTCCTGCAGGCCGATCAAGGCGTTGCGCACGTTTTCGGTCGGCTCGGTTTCCAGCAGTTCAGCCACATCCGCCAACCAGTTGTCGGCGTCAAAACCAACGCCGGTGCAGCTGCGACCCAGCAACACGCCGTGCAACTCGGCAGGCGAGCAAGGATGACCGCTGGTGCTCAGCAGTTGGGAAAAAGCATCGTAGGGGGATTTCGGATTAGGCATGGTGAGCTAGGCGCCAGACGGCGCAATGTCTAGAATGAAGCGCTGTATCCTAGCACCGGCAGACGCACCCGACTATCAAGGGCGTCAGATCGTTTACCCAGCAGTTGCCATTCATCAGACAAATCCAGTGGAAGCCCAATGGAAGACACCGACCTGCAAGCGCTGATGGCCAGACTCGAACTGCTAATTGACCGGGTCGAGCAACTTAAGAGCCAAAACGGACTCCTACTTGCTCAGGAAAAGACCTGGCGCGAGGAACGCGCTCACCTTATCGAAAAAAACGAAATCGCTCGGCGTAAGGTCGAATCGATGATTTCGCGCCTGAAGGCCCTGGAGCAAGACTCATGAGTTCAAGCAATAGCGTCACCGTGCAGATTCTCGACAAAGAGTATTCGATCATCTGCCCCCAGGAAGAACGCAGCAACCTGGTGAGCGCCGCCCGTTACCTGGACGGCAAGATGCGTGAAATCCGCAGCAGCGGCAAAGTGATCGGCGCCGACCGCATCGCCGTGATGGCCGCGCTGAATATCACTCACGACCTGCTGCACAAGCAGGAGCGCCCTGACGTGCAGGCCAGCGGTTCTACCCGCGAGCAGGTGCGTGACTTGCTCGATCGCGTCGATCTGGTGCTTTCCAGCGATTCAGACGCACCCAAGGGCTGATTGCAGCGTCTGTTTGGGGTATACTCGCGCCCACTCCCTGGCGTGTTTGCCAGTCGGCGATGTCCCTGAGCCGATTCGCACTACCCTGGAAGTTGCACGTTGGGCTGGTGTGCATGTCCGCTAGACGGAAAGCCTTAAAGCCTACTGCTTCTTCCACCTTGAACTTTCGGGTTCAAGGGCTAAGTCGACAGCGGCTCTGTCGGGGAGCCTGAATTCCCAATACTCAATGCCAGTCCCAGGACTGGCATTGTTTTATGAGCTGAACATTCATGACCGAACCTGCGCCGCTTTCTCGCCCGCAACTTCGACGCATGTTGCGCAAGGCCCGCCGCGCCCTCACGCCGGCCGAGCAGCGCCAGGCCGCCAAGGGCCTGTACCGGCAACTGGCGCAGCACCCGCTGTTTCGTCGGGCCCGCCACATTTCCCTGTACCTGCCCACTGACGGCGAAATCGACCCGCGCCTGTTGCTGCGCGAAGCCCAGCGCCGGGGCAAGGCCACCTACCTGCCGGTGCTCAGCGCATGGCCGCGCACCAAGATGGTGTTCCAGCGCATCAGGCCGGGAGAGGCGCTTATCCCCAACCGTTTTCGCATTCTGGAACCGCGGGTGAACGTCAGCCGCCAGCGCAAGGTCTGGGCGCTGGACCTGGTGCTGCTGCCGTTGGTGGGTTTTGATGATGAGGGCGGTCGCCTGGGCATGGGCGGCGGCTTTTATGACCGCAGCCTGGCGTACCTGGCTCGGCGCAAACACTGGCACAAGCCTACGTTGCTGGGCCTGGCCCATGAATGCCAAAAGGTCGCGCGGCTTGCCCAGGCGAGCTGGGACGTGCCGTTGCAAGGCACTGTCACCGACGGGAAATGGTATATCGCCGACGCCACCCGGACGGGCAACGCCTAAAAAGACTAACGCTTGAAAGGCTGCAACTGTTGCTGTGCAATTTCAACCGGAGCATTGGCCTTGTTGGCCCACAAGCTCTGCGCATAACCGGTGGTCACGACACCCAGACCAAACAAAATCACCAAAATCCATAGTAAATCCGGTTTACGTTGCATCGATTGCCCCCCTTCAGGCATTTCACACACGATGCCAGCAACGTTCCAAAGTAGTCCGTTGTAGCTGCGTCAAGCTTAAAATCCGCGCATTTTGCGTTAACGTGAACCAACACGCAAACCTGACTCATTACCGACTGTCGGTTTGTCATGAAATTGCCAGACAACCTGTCCACCCCTCTTTTAAGGAGCCTGAACATGGCCCATTGGCTGATGAAATCCGAGCCCGACGAACTCTCGATCAAAGGCCTGGAAACACTCGGAGAAGCCCGTTGGGACGGGGTGCGCAACTATCAGGCGCGCAACTTTTTGAGGGCGATGGCAGTGGGTGACACGTTCTTCTTTTATCACTCCAGCTGCCCGGAGCCGGGCATTGCCGGGGTCGGGAAAATCATCCAGGCAGCCTACCCCGACCCCACGGCGCTGGAGCCCGAGAGCCCGTATTTCGACGCCAAGGCCAGCGCAGAAAAAAACCCGTGGAGCGCCATCACGGTGGCCCACCTCAAGACGTTTCCCAAGGTGCTGGGTTTGGGCTACCTGAAACAACAAACCGCGCTGGCAGACCTTGCACTGGTGCAAAAAGGCAGCCGCCTTTCAGTGATGCCGGTCACCCCCCCTCAGTGGGCCGCGGTGCTGGCGCTGGTTACTGAATGATCAGGTTGTTGAACAGCAGGTCTTCGACCACCGGCTTGCCGGTTTCGTCGGTCATCACTTGCTGGGTTTGCTTGAGGGCTTCCTGACGCAGTTTTTCCTTGCCGTCGACACTGCTCATGGTGTCGTTGGTTTGCTGGGTGAACAACGCCACCAACTGGTTGCGGATCAGCGGGTCGTTGGCCTTGACCAGCGCAGCCGCCTCGGGACCGGTGACGCGCAACGCGATGTCGGCCTTGAAGACGCGCAGTTTCGCGGTGCCGTCCAGGCCGTAGTTGCCCACAAAAGGCGGCGTCAGGCTGATGTAGCTGACCTTGGGGGCCTCACCTTCTTTGGCTTCTTCGGCCACGGCGGCCATCGGCACTGTCAGGGCCAGCATCAACAGGATCCACGCTTTCACAGTTCATTCCTCAATTGGGTGGCACGTAGCATAACGCTAGCAGCCCTGAGCACAAGCTTATGGCGACTTATCAGGCCGGGGCATGCTCGTTGACCCGCCACCCCGTCCCCCTACACTTATCGGCCAACGCCCCAAAAGGAATAGCCCGATGAAAGCTGTGCTGTGCAAAGCCTTCGGCCCCGCCGAAACCCTGGTGCTTGAAGACGTCGCCAGCCCGGCGATCAAGAAGAACGAAATCCTGCTGGACGTGCACGCCGCCGGGGTGAATTTCCCGGACACCTTGATCATCGAAGGCAAATACCAGTTCAAGCCGCCCTTCCCGTTTTCACCCGGTGGCGAAGCGGCGGGCGTGGTCAGCGACGTCGGGGAAAAAGTCAGCCACCTGAAGGTCGGCGACCGCGTGATGGCGCTGACCGGCTGGGGCAGCTTTGCCGAACAGGTCGCAGTGCCCGGCTACAACGTACTGCCGATCCCGCCAAGCATGGACTTCAACACCGCCGCCGCCTTCAGCATGACCTACGGCACGTCGATGCACGCCCTCAAGCAGCGCGCCAACCTGCAACCCGGTGAAACCCTGTTGGTGCTTGGCGCGTCCGGTGGCGTGGGCCTGGCCGCCGTGGAAATCGGCAAGGCCCTGGGCGCCCGGGTGATCGCCGCCGCCAGCAACGCCGACAAGCTCGCGGTGGCCAAGGCGGCCGGGGCCGATGAGCTGATCAACTACAGCGAAGCGGACCTCAAGGAAGAGATCAAGCGCCTGACCGGCGGCAACGGTGCCGACGTGATCTACGACCCGGTGGGCGGCGACCTGTTCGACCAGGCCATTCGCGCCATTGCCTGGAACGGTCGGCTACTGGTGGTGGGGTTTGCCAGCGGGCGCATTCCCGAACTGCCGGTAAACCTGGCGCTGCTCAAGGGCGCGGCGGTGATCGGGGTGTTCTGGGGCTCGTTTGCCCAACGCCAGCCTCAAGACAACGCGGCGAACTTCCAGCAACTGTTTGGCTGGTTTGCCGAGGGCAAATTGAAGCCCCTGGTGTCGCAGTTGTATTCGCTGGAACACGCCGCGCAAGCGATCAACGACCTCGGCCAGCGCAAGGCGGTCGGCAAAGTGGTGGTGCGCGTTCGCTGAGCTGAACCGTCGCCCCGGTGGGGCCAACGTCCACAGGGGCACGCCTGCGCCCTGGGCGACCTCGACTTATCCATGAGCGACATGTTCGTAAAAGAACATACCGTCGCTCCAATTTCCTGTGCTTGCAGATAAGAGGCGGTGCTATTTTCGGTAACGAAACTGTAACATTCGCATCCGCAGTCAAAACAAGAAATCTGGAGCCCTTGAATGTTTGCCTTCTTTCGCCCCGCCGCCCATCAGGCCCCCCTGCCTGAAGAAAAAATAGACAGCACCTACCGACGCCTGCGCTGGCAGATCTTCGCCGGTATTTTCTTCGGTTACGCCGGCTACTACCTGCTGCGCAAAAACTTCTCCCTGGCCATGCCCTACCTGATCGACGAGGGTTACACCCGCGGCGAACTGGGCCTGGCGATGTCGGCGATCGCCATTGCCTACGGCTTGTCCAAGTTCCTCATGGGCCTGGTGTCCGACCGCTCCAACCCGCGCTACTTCCTGACCTTCGGCCTGTTGGTGTCCGCCGGGGTGATGTTCATTTTCGGTTTCGCACCTTGGGCCACGTCCAGTGTGACCATGATGTTCATTTTGCTGTTCATCAACGGCTGGGCCCAGGGCATGGGCTGGCCGCCGAGCGGGCGGACCATGGTGCACTGGTGGTCGCAGAAAGAGCGCGGCGGCGTGGTGTCGGTCTGGAACGTGGCGCACAACGTCGGCGGCGGCCTGATCGGCCCGCTGTTCCTGTTGGGCATGGCCTGGTTCAACGACTGGCACGCAGCGTTCTACGTGCCGGCCACCGTGGCCTTGCTGGTGGCCGCCTTTGCGTTCATCACCATGCGCGACACCCCGCAATCGGTCGGCCTGCCGCCTATCGAGCAGTACAAGAACGACTACCCGGAAGGCTACAACGCCAGCCACGAGGAAGAATTCAGCGCCAAGGAAATCTTCGTCAAATACGTGCTGCGCAACAAAATGCTCTGGTACATCGCCTTCGCCAACGTGTTCGTCTACCTGCTGCGCTACGGCGTGCTGGACTGGGCACCGACCTACCTCAAGGAAGCCAAGCACTTCGACGTGGATAAAACCTCGTGGGCGTACTTCTTCTACGAGTGGGCAGGCATTCCGGGCACGCTGCTGTGCGGCTGGATGTCGGACAAAATCTTCCGTGGCAACCGTGGCCTGACCGGCGTGGTGTTCATGGCGCTGGTGACCGTGGCCACCTTGGTGTATTGGCTCAACCCGCCGGGCAACCCGACCATCGACATGATCGCGCTGTTCTCGATTGGCTTCTTGATCTATGGCCCGGTCATGCTGATCGGCCTGCAGGCGCTGGAACTGGCGCCGAAAAAAGCAGCCGGTACGGCAGCGGGTTTCACCGGCCTGTTCGGTTACCTGGGGGGCTCGGTGGCCGCCAGTGCAGCCATGGGCTACACCGTTGACCACTTCGGCTGGGATGGCGGGTTTGTGTTGCTGATCGGCGCATGCCTGTTGGCGATTGCCTTCCTGGTGCCCACCCTGTGGCACACCAACAAGGCCAGCACCGCGCGTTAATCGCCCGCGCAGCCTTTGGAACAACGCTTGAGCCGCGCCTCCAGATTTTTGTCTGGCATGGCGTGGCTACGCAGGGCGTTGACGGTCTGCTCGACATAATCGCGAGTGGTGCCGTAACGCCCGCAAGCACTTTCAAACACCTGGTTCAGCACGCTGTCCGGCAAGTTGCCCGCATAGGTGGGCAGGTGCCGCTCCAAGACAAATCCCAACGCCTGCACCTGGCTGCCGTCTTCCAGTCGGCAACTGAGCCAGTGCGGACGATAAGACGGGTACGGCATCTCGCGGCGCCATAACGCATACAGCGAAGCGTCCAGCTGATCGTCCGGCAAGCGGTAGGCAAACCCGCTGCACGAACCGCCGCGGTCCAGGCCAAACACCAGGCCTGGCAATTCGGGCGTGCCGCGATGCTCTTGCGACCACAAATACAAGCCACGGTGATAACCATGCACCCGTGCACGCACGCGCTCTGCCGCCGAACACTCCGGGCGCCAGATCAGCGAACCGTACGCGAAAAGCCAGACCGGTCCACCCCGATGCAGCGCCATGGTGGCCTGCATCGAACTCATCAATTGCTCGTGCGTGAGTTGCGGCCCCAAATCGAGGCGCGGGGGGTAAGCCAATTGCAGAAAATCAGATTCTTGAGCGGACATGGCGAATCGCGTCGGTCTCCCGTGTGTTACCAGTTGTAAGCAACTTTACCGTAATAGAACGCGCCGCTGTAACCGTACGGCGAAAAAGTGCTATAGGCCAGGTTGCCGCCACTGCTGGCGAATGCGTTGACTTTTTCCGGGTACTTGTCGGTGACGTTGTCGCCGCCGACGGTGAAGGTCCAGTTTTTCAGCTTGTAGTCGGCGGACAGGTCCAGCACCCAGGCCGCGTTGAAGGTCTGGTCGTTGACCTTGTCGGTCTGATAGCTGGTGAACTCGCCGTAACGCACCAGGTTGCTGTGCAGCGCCCAGTTACCATAGGAAAAGTCGTTGCTCAGGCTCAGCTTGTGCTGCGGCGTGGTATCACCCAACAGGCCAATGCGCTCGCGGCGGTCGACCCGCAGCAAATTCACGCCCAAACCGTCCAGCACCGCCGGGTTGGCTTTTACGTCCGTCACCTTGGTGTGGTTGTAGTTATAGCCGACCGTGCTGTTCCAGCGAATGCCGTTGTCGAATTGGTAGCGATAGTTGGCCACCAGGTCGATGCCGTCGGTGCTGGTGTCGGTGGCGTTGGTGAAGTAACGGGCGCTGGTGTAGTTGATGTTGCCGACGCCGTTGGCCTGCAGGTACGCCACCGCCGCGGGGTTGAGCACCAGGTTGGACGACAGGCTGATGCGATCGCTGATGTCGATGCGGTACACATCGGCGGTCACGGTCAGGTTATCGGTGGGCTCCAGCACCAGGCCCAGGCTGTAGTTGCGCGACTTTTCGGGCTTGAGTGTTTCAGCCCCGAGCAGGCGGGCCACCTGACTATTGGCCGGGAACGTGCCCGCCTCCTGGATGGTGTTGCCGATCAATTGCGACGAGGTGTAGGCAAAGTTCTGCTGCGCCAGGGACGGTGCGCGGAAACCGTTGGAAACACTGCCGCGTAAGGCCACTTGCGGGGTGAAGTCATAACGGGCCGACAACGAACCGCTGACGTTGGAGCCGAAGTCGCTGTAGTCCTCGTGGCGCACGGCCGCCGAGGCGCTGAGTTTTTCGGTGAAGTTGGTTTCCAAGTCCAGGTACTGCGCCCAGTTGTGGCGCGAGCTGGTGCCTGCGTCGGCATCGCGGAAACCGCCCAGGCCCGAGCTGCCGGTCTGGAAGTAAGACGCGGCGTCGCCGGACTTGATCTGGTAACCCTGGTCCAGGTATTCACCGCCAAACGCCACCGATACCGGGTACGGCAACCAACCCAGGTCGAACTCGCGCGACAGGTCCAGGCTCACTTGTTTCTGGTCGTTGACCAGCGTGCCGTTGTCGAACTTGCGCGGCGTGGCCAGGCCCAGCGAGGTGTTGATGGTTTCGGTGCCAATTTGGTACTGGTTCTTGCCATAGTTGACCGACACGTCGTAGTGCCAGTCGTAGGCCAGCAGCCCGCGCAAACCCACCGCCAGCGAGGTGTCTTCCACGTCGCCGCGAATCAGCGGCAAATAGCCGTTGGGGTTCAGCGCCGCAATGTTGTTGGACGCGTTGCTCGCCCGGTAGAAGGCCGCCGTCTCGCCGCGCGTCTTGCTGTAGCCACCGAAGGCATAGAATTCGGCCGCGTCGTTGAAGGAATATTCGGAGTTGAAGAACAGCTTGCCCTGATCGGTCGCCGGTTCGCCCTGACGGAACACGCGCTGGCCGTACGTGGTCGAGCCCACGCTGGCCGGGCGAAAATCCTTGCCCGCACGGTTGGTGTAATCGTTGTCGGCGCCTTCGGCCGACAGGTTGATAAAACCGTTATCCCCCAGCGCCAGGCCGGTGTTGCCACTGAGGTTGCGCTGAATCCCGTCGCCTTTTTTGTACTGGCCAAACTTGCTGGAAATCGACCCGCCGTTGTCGGTGTGCTTGAGGATCACGTTGATCACCCCGGCAATCGCATCCGAGCCGTAGCGGGCAGAGGCGCCGTCGCGCAGCACTTCGATGTGATCAACGGCCGACAGCGGGATAGCGTTCAGGTCCGCCGGGGCCGAACCGCGTCCGACCGCGCCGCCCAGGTTGACGAACGCGCTGGTGTGGCGGCGCTTGCCGTTGACCAGCACCAGGACCTGGTCCGGCGACAGGCCGCGCAACTGCGCCGGGCGGACCAGTTCAGCGCCATCGACCAGGCTGGGGCGTGGAAAGTTGATCGACGGAATCAGCCGCGCCAGTACGGCGCCCAGCTCGTCGGAGCCGGTGCTGCGCAAGGTGTCGCCGGAAATCACGTCGATGGGCGACAACGAAGCACTGGCGGTGCGCTCTTGGGCGCGGGTGCCCGTGACGATCACGGTGTCGAGTTTAGGTGCGTCGGCAGTCGCCGTTTCGGCGGCTGCGACAGAAGTGGACCCTACGGCGGCCAGCAAATTGGCTGACAAAATCGCCGTGTACAGCAGGTGATGCTTGTTGCTCCCCATACCGCTCCCCTTGAATCAACGGTCAGAACATCAACGCTCTGAGTTCATACGATCGATCCGTGTGGTGGACGGTGGCGGTCATTTATTGGTTATCGATAGATAGGCGGTAGTCCGTTGGCATATAGCTTAAAGATATCTTCTCGGCAAATTAAATACCGTAAAAGCATAAGCAAAGGTATAAGCGCTGACACAATTCAGCGCAGGCGGGAGTCAGGGTCTTGGGGCGTAGGCAAATACGTCGGCGCGCATCTGGTGCGCGTCCATGCCCGCCTCCACCAGCGCATCCAGCGTGCCGTAGATCATCGCGGGTGAACCGCTGGCGTAAACGTGCACGGGTTTGAGGTCAGTGATGTCTTCACACACCGCTTCGTGCAGCAACCCGCAGCGCCCTTCCCAGCCGCACAGGTCGCTGACCACTTTGTGCAGGAACAGGTTGGGCAGTTGCTGCCACTGCTCCCAGTGCTCGATCTGATAGAAGTCTTCTGGCCGACGCACGCCCCAATACAAATGCACCGGGTGTTTAAAACCGCTGGCGCGGCAGTGTTCGATCAGGCTGTGCATCTGCGCCATGCCGGTGCCCGCGGCAATCAACACCAGCGGCCCGTCGGGCAGTTCGGCCAGGTGGGTGTCGCCAAACGGCAGTTGCACCCGGGCCATCTGGTTGCGCTGCAACTGTTCGATCAGGGTGCGCGCGCTGTCTTCACGCGCCAGTACATGCAGCTCCAGCTCGCGCCCGGCGTTGGGCGCCGAGGCGAGGGAAAACGCCGATTTTTCGCCGTTATCGCGCTCGATCATCACGTATTGCCCGGCGTGGTAGCGCACCGGCTTGCCCGCTGGCGCCCGCAGGCGCACGCGCCATACGTCGCCGCCCACCTCTACGCATTCGCTCAGCTGGCAAGACAGTGTGCGCACCGGCAACTCCCCGGGCGCCAGCACGCCATCCCACAACACGATGCAATCCTCCAGCGGTTCGGCAATGCAGGTATAGAACTCGCCATGGTCACGCACCTCGCCGGCTTGTTTTACGCGGCCTTCCACCAGCAACGCCGCGCACACATGGCACACCCCGTTGCGACAGGCCTGAGGGCAATCGTAGCCCAGGCGCCGGGCGCCTTCGAGCACGCGTTCGCCGGGTGTCAGTTCAAGCACGGCACCGGAAGGTTGCAGGGTTACACGCATCAATCTATTCCCAATTCATTCCAGAGCGCATCGATACGGGCGGTGACGGCATCGTCCTTGACGATCACTCGGCCCCATTCGCGAGTGGTTTCGCCCGGCCATTTATGGGTGGCATCCAGGCCCATTTTCGAGCCCAGGCCCGACACCGGCGAGGCAAAGTCCAGGTAGTCGATTGGCGTGTTGTCGATCATCACCGTGTCGCGCTTGGGGTCCATTCGCGTGGTGATGGCCCAGATCACGTCGTTCCAGTCGCGGGCGTTGATGTCGTCGTCGGTGACGATAACGAACTTGGTGTACATGAACTGTCGCAAAAACGACCACACACCCAACATCACGCGCTTGGCGTGGCCCGGGTATGACTTTTTCATGGTCACCACGGCCATGCGATACGAGCAGCCCTCGGGCGGCAGGTAGAAGTCGGTGATTTCCGGAAACTGCTTTTGCAGGATCGGTACAAACACCTCGTTGAGTGCCACGCCAAGAATGGCCGGCTCATCCGGCGGACGGCCGGTGTAGGTGCTGTGGTAGATCGGTTTGATCCGATGGGTGATGCGCTCGACGGTGAACACCGGGAAGCTGTCGACTTCGTTGTAGTAGCCGGTGTGGTCCCCATAAGGGCCTTCGTCGGCCATCTCGCCCGGGTGAATCACGCCTTCGAGGATGATCTCGGCGGTGGCCGGCACTTGCAGGTCATTGCCACGGCATTTCACCAACTCGGTGCGGTTGCCGCGCAACAGGCCGGCGAACGCGTATTCCGACAGGCTGTCGGGCACCGGAGTAACGGCGCCCAGGATCGTTGCCGGGTCTGCGCCCAGGGCTACGGACACCGGGAACGGTTGGCCCGGGTGTTTTTCGCACCACTCACGAAAATCCAGCGCGCCGCCACGGTGGCTCAGCCAGCGCATGATCACCTTGTTGCAGCCGATCACTTGCTGACGGTAAATGCCGAGGTTCTGGCGGTCTTTATTCGGGCCTTTGGTGACGGTCAGGCCCCAGGTGATCAGCGGGGCGACATCACCCGGCCAGCAGGTTTGCACGGGGAGCATGCCGAGGTCGACGTCATCGCCTTCGATGACCACTTCCTGGCACACCGCGTCTTTGACCACTTTGGGCGCCATGGCGATGATCTTGCGAAAGATCGGCAGCTTCGACCACGCGTCTTTCAGGCCCTTGGGCGGCTCGGGCTCTTTGAGAAACGCCAGCAGCTTGCCGATCTCACGCAGCTCGCTGACCTCTTCTGCCCCCATGCCGAGCGCCACGCGCCCAGGGGTGCCGAACAGGTTACCGAGCACCGGGATATCAAAACCCTTGGGGTTCTCGAACAGCAGCGCCGGGCCCTTGTTACGCAAGGTACGGTCGCAAATCTCAGTCATTTCCAGTACCGGGGAAATCGGCACCTGGATACGTTTCAACTCTCCGCGCTGCTCAAGTTGCTGCACGAAATCCCGAAGATCCTTGAATTTCATTAACCATGCCACCCGTAAAATAGGCGTACATCCTACCTGCTATGGCGTCGGCTGGCAGCCTCATCACGGCCCAATTGCACGCCTTGGGTCGTTAAAAACCACAGGTAAAAAAAAGGTTCTTCACGGATTACCGGGAAAGTCATTCTTGATCTTCATGAAAAAGAATTCG